>NZ_JABGDE010000009.1:0-262901 GCF_041028325.1 Modestobacter sp. I12A-02662
CCCCGGATGGGGCATTCATTACATGGCACTGACTTTCGGCACGCTGTTGAGTTCTCAAGGAGCGGACGCGCGGAGAACCAGACCTTGCGGCCTTCGTCCCCGGCGGCTTGTCCCACGCTACGCCGTGCACGGCTCGCTGTCACATCCGGAGATCTGACCCGCGGCTCCCGGCCCTCTCGGCCCGGTCTCGCTCGGCGCAGGGAGAAAACTACGTGTCGGTCCGGTGCCCGTCAAACCGGGGCGGGCGCCGACCGGTCATCGGCGGGTCCGATGGGATCCATCCCAGCGCAAGACCCCTGGTCAGCGGGCCGCGCGGAGGACGCAGTTGCGAGGCAGGTCACGGTCCGCTGCCGGTCCGGCGTCCCAGGACCCCCATCGGCACCGGGCCCGTGCGTCACAGACCCAGGAGGGACTCGATCCCCACGGTCAGGCCGGGGCGCCGGCCGATCTCCCGGACCGCCAGCAGCACGCCGGGCATGAACGACGCCCGGTCGTAGGAGTCGTGCCGCAGGGTGAGGGTCTCCCCCGCCGCACCCATGAGCACCTCCTGGTGGGCGACCAGCCCGGTCAGCCGCACCGCGTGCACCGGGACGCCCTCGACGTCGGCGCCGCGGGCGCCGGGCAGCGAGTCGGACTCCCGGGTCGCGTCCGGGGCTGCCGGGACCCCCGCCGCCCGCCGGGCCGCGGCGACCAGCCGGGCGGTGCGTGCGGCGGTCCCGGACGGGGCGTCCACCTTGCCGGGGTGGTGCAGCTCCACGATCTCCACGGACGGGAAGAACCGGGCCGCCTCCTGGGCGAAGCGCATCAGCAGCACCGCACCGATGCCGAAGTTCGGGGCGATCAGCACACCGAGTTCCGGCTTGGGCTCCAGCCACTCGGCGATGGTGGCCAGCCGCTGCTCGTCGAAGCCCGTCGTCCCCACCACGCAGTGGATGTTCTGGTCGATGCAGAACCGGATGTTGTCCATCACGGAGTCCGGCCGGGTGAAGTCGACGACGACCTGCGCGCCGGCATCGGCGACGTTGAACAGCCAGTCCCGCTCGTCGACCATGGCGACGAGCTCCATGTCCTCGGCCGCGTCGACCGCACGGCAGACCTCGGTCCCCATGCGGCCGCGAGCCCCCAGCACCCCCACCGAGATCAGCGGCGGCTCCGGAGCCGGGACGACGGGACCGGACGGGGAGGCGGACGGAGTTCTCACCCCGCGATGCTCGTCAACCGTGCGGTGGGGCGCAAGGCGGCCCCCCGCGTCCCGGAGGTCACACCGACGCGCGTCGTCTCCGGACCGACCGCTCCCAGACCAGGAGGCCGACGAGCACGCCGGTCACGTCGGCGACCAGATCGGCGACCGAGCCGTTGCGGTTGACCAGGTCGGTGGACTGGATGATCTCGCTGACCGCGGCGTACAGGACCAGCAAGCCGGCCAGGCCGCCGCGGCCCACCCCGGCCCACCGGCCGGTGAGCGCGAGGACGGCGAACAGCAGGCCGTGCACCAGCTTGTCGATCCCGTACGGGCTCGGCGGCACGTCGGACGGCGGGGCGAACAGCACCGCGAGCGAGATCAGGACGGCGACGGCGAAGGCGCCCCGGGACAGGGCACCGTGCGGCTGGAGCGGGGAGGCCACGGGTCAGCCCCCCAGCTTCTCGAGGTCCCGGTCCCGGTACGGGCCGACGACGGTCAGACACGTGGGCCGCCCGTACAGGTCGGCGGCGATCTCCCCGACCTGCTCCTGGTCGACCGAGTCGAGCCGGTCGAGGACCGTCCGCACCGGCAGGTACTCCCCGTAGGACAGCTCGCTCTTGCCCAGCCGGCTCATCCGGGACCCGGTGTCCTCCAGACCCAGGACCAGCCCGCCCTTGAGCTGGCCGCGTCCGCGGGCGACCTCCTCGGCGCGCAGCCCGTTCGCCGCGACCTCCGCGAGCTCGGCCCGCACGAGGCCCAGCACCTCGGGCACCCGCTTGGGCGAGCAGCCGGCGTAGACCGACCAGGCACCCGTGCCCGCGTAGTGGGTCAGCGACGAGCCGACGCTGTACACCAGCCCGCGCTTCTCGCGGATCTCCTGGAACAGGCGGGAGCTCATCCCGCCGCCGACGGCCGCGTCGAGCACGGCGGCGGCGTACCGCCGGTCGTCGAGCCGGCCCACGCCGAGGCCGCCGAGCAGCAGGTGGGTCTGCTCGGTGCGCCGGTGGATCAGGCCGGTGGACCGGGCTGGGCCGTCGAGGCGGACCTCGTCCCCGATCCGCAGGGGGTCCGGCCGGGACGGGCCGGACAGCCGGTCGCCGAATGCCGCCGTCACCAGGTCGAGGACCTGCTGGTGGTCCACCCGGCCCGCCGCGGACACCACGATCGAGGGCACCCGGTAGCGCCCGCGGTACCACCCGTCGACGTCGTCGCGGGTGAGCGCCTCGATCGACTCCACGGTGCCCAGGACCGAGCGCCCGAGCGGGGTGTCCCCGAACAGCGTCTCGGCGAACAGGTCGTGGACGGCGTCGGACGGCTCGTCGTCGCGCATGGCGATCTCCTCGAGCACCACCGTCCGCTCCGACTCGAGGTCCGGCGCGGTGTTCAGCGCGTCCGTGACCAGGTCCCCGAGCAGCGTCACCGCCAGCGGGAGGTCGCTGGCGAGCACGTTCGCGTAGTAGCAGGTGTGCTCCTTGGCGGTGAAGGCGTTCATCTCACCGCCGACCGCGTCCATCGCGGTCGCGATCTCCAGCGCCGTCCGGCTGCGGGTGCCCTTGAAGAGCAGGTGCTCCAGGAAGTGCGAGGAGCCGGCGAGCGCCGGGCTCTCGTCGCGCGAGCCGACGCCCACCCAAATGCCCAGGGTCGCCGAGAGGACGCCGGGCATCGTCTCGGTGATCACCCGCAGGCCGCCGGGCAGCTCCGTCCGCTCGACGGTGCCGCCGAACTCGTCGACGTCGAGCACCTGCGTCAGACCGACCGGGGCCGGGACGGGCGCCACTGCGCCCGCCCCGGCCCCGGTCAGGGAGTCCGCGGTCGTCGTCACGCCTCCGCGGGTGCGTCGGCCTCGGCCGGGGCGTCGGCCGCGGGGGCCTCCCCCTCGGCCGCGACCGGGACCAGGCTGATCTTGCCGCGCGCGTCGATGTCGGTGATCTCGACCTGGATCTTGTCGCCGACGTTGACGACGTCCTCGACCTTGGCGATCCGCTTGCCCGCGCCCAGCTTGCTGATGTGGACCAGGCCGTCCTTGCCCGGCAGCAGCGAGACGAAGGCACCGAAGGCCGTGGTCTTGACGACCGTGCCGAGGAACCGCTCCCCCACCTTGGGCATCTGCGGGTTGGCGATCGCGTTGATCCGGTCCACCGCCGCCTGGGCCGAGGGACCGTCGGAGGCGCCGACGTAGATCGTGCCGTCGTCCTCGATGGTGATCTCGGCGCCGGTCTCGTCCTGGATCGCGTTGATCATCTGGCCCTTGGGGCCGATGACGGCGCCGATCTTGTCGACCGGGATGCGCACCGTGGTCACCCGCGGGGCGTACGGGCTCATCTCGTCGGGGCCGTCGATGGCCTCGAGCATGACGTCGAGGATGTGCAGCCGGGCCGCGCGGGCCTGGGTGAGCGCACCGGCGAGGACGTCGGAGGGGATGCCGTCGAGCTTCGTGTCCAGCTGGAGGGCCGTGACGAAGTCCTTGGTGCCGGCGACCTTGAAGTCCATGTCACCGAAGGCGTCCTCCGCGCCGAGGATGTCGGTCAGCGCGACGTACTGCGTCTTCCCGTCGACCTCGTCGGAGACCAGGCCCATCGCGATGCCGGCGACCGGGGCCTTCAGCGGCACACCGGCGTTGAGCAGCGCCAGCGTGGACGCGCAGACCGAGCCCATGGACGTCGAGCCGTTGGAGCCCAGCGCCTCGGAGACCTGCCGGATCGCGTAGGGGAACTCCTCGCGGTCGGGCAGCACCGGGAGCAGGGCCCGCTCGGCGAGCGCACCGTGGCCGATCTCGCGGCGCTTCGGGGAACCGACCCGGCCGGTCTCACCGGTGGAGTACGGCGGGAAGTTGTAGTTGTGCATGTAGCGCTTGCGGGTCACCGGGTTCAGGGTGTCCAGCTGCTGCTCCATGCGCAGCATGTTCAGCGTGGTGACGCCCATGATCTGGGTCTCGCCACGCTCGAACAGCGCCGAGCCGTGCACCCGCGGCAGCACCTCCACCTCGGCCGACAGCGGCCGGATGTCGGTCAGCCCACGGCCGTCGATGCGGACCTTGTCGCGCAGGATGCGCTGCCGCACGACCTTCTTGGTGAGCGCGCGGAAGGCCGCGGAGATCTCCTTCTCCCGGCCGGCGAACTGGGCGGACAGCGAGGAGACGACCTCGTCCTTGAGCTCGTCGGTGGCGTCGTTGCGCTCCTGCTTGCCGGCGATGGCCTGCGCGGCGGTCAGGCGCTCGAGGCCGGCGGCCTCGACGGCGGCGTAGACGTCGTCCTGGTAGTCGAGGAACCGGGGGAAGTGCGCCTCGGGCTTGGCGGCCTTGGCGGCCAGCTCGCTCTGCGCCTGGCACAGCGCCTTGATGAAGGGCTTGGCGGCCTCGAGGCCCTGCGCCACGACCTCCTCGGTCGGGGCGGTGGCCCCGCCGGCGACCATCTCGACGGTCTTCTCGGTGGCCTCGGCCTCGACCATCATGATCGCGACGTCGCCGTCGGGCAGCACCCGGCCGGCCACGACCATGTCGAAGACGGCGTCCTCGAGCTCGGTGTGCGTCGGGAAGCCGACCCACTGACCGTTGACCAGCGCGACCCGGGTTCCGCCGACCGGGCCGGAGAACGGCAGGCCGGACAGCTGGGTGGAGGCCGACGCGCCGTTGATGGCGAGCACGTCGTAGAGGTGGTCGGGATCCAGCGACAGGACGGTGATGACCACCTGGACCTCGTTGCGCAGGCCCTTGGCGAAGGTCGGGCGCAGCGGGCGGTCGATCAGCCGGCAGGTGAGGATCGCGTCCTCGGACGGGCGGCCCTCCCGGCGGAAGAACGAGCCGGGGATCTTGCCGATCGCGTACATGCGCTCTTCGACGTCCACCGTGAGCGGGAAGAAGTCGAACTGCTCCTTGGGCTGGCGGCCTGCCGTGGTGGCCGACAGCAGCGTGGTGTCGCCCATGGTGGCGACGACGGAGCCGGCGGCCTGCTTGGCGAGCCGGCCGGTCTCGAAGGTGACGGTGCGGGAGCCGAGGGCTCCGTTGTCGATCACCGCGGTGGCGGTGAAGACGCCGTCCTCGGCGTCGAAGTCGGTGATCTCGGTGCTGGGTGCGGACATTCGTCGTCCTCTTCCTACGTCGCATGCGGCGACGTCCTCTTCGCGGCGGTGTGCCGGCTTCGTCCGGGGCGACCGGTCTTCGATCGAAACCCCTGGGTCCTTCTTGCCCTCGCGGGAGGCGGGGCGAACGTGCCCGGGGGCCACTACCGAGGACCGGCCCACACGTCGGGCGCGGCGGTCCGCCGGTGGGCCCGTGCGGCGGGTGCCGCACGAGAGAGGGGACCGTTCGGATGTGCCCGGAACGGTCCCCTCGGTGGTGCTAGCGGCGCAGGCCGAGCCGCTCGATCAGCGAGCGGTACCGGTTGATGTCGGTCTTGGCCAGGTAGTTCAGCAGCCGACGACGACGGCCGACCAGCAGGAGCAGGCCCCGCCGGCTGTGGTGGTCGTGCTTGTGCTGCTTGAGGTGCTCGGTGAGGTCGCTGATCCGGCGGGTCAGCATCGCGACCTGCACCTCCGGCGAACCGGTGTCGTTCTCGACCGTCGCGTACTCGGCCATGATCTGCTTCTTCGTCGCGCTCTCCAGCGCCATGGTGCCTCCAGGGGCAGGTCACGTGTGGTCCCCGGTCTGTGTCACGGGGGCAGACTTCACACGCGTCGGTCTCCCGACGCCGGGACGAGGCTACCAGCGCTCCCGGCGGCGCCGGCGGGGCGATCAGTCCAGGCCCAGCACCGACCGGGTCCGGGCGACGTCGCCGGCCATGGCCTCGACCAGCTCCGGCACGCCGCTGAAGGACAGCATCGGCCGCAGCCGCTCGACGAACTCGACCCCCACGTGCTCGCCGTAGAGGTCGCCGTCGAAGTCCAGGACGAACGCCTCGACGGTGCGCCGGCTGCCCTCGAACGTCGGGTTGGTGCCGACCGAGACCGCCGCGGGGAACCGCTCCCGGCTGGCTCCGCTGCGCGGGTCGCGCAGCACGAGGTGGCCGGCGTAGACGCCGTCCGCGGGGACGGCGGTGTGCGGCGGGCTCTCCACGTTCGCCGTGGGGTAGCCGAGCTCCCGGCCGCGCCGGTCACCGCGCACCACCACCCCGTCGACCCGGTGCGGGCGGCCCAGCGCGAGCCCGGCGGAGGCCATGTCCCCGGCGGCCACGCAGGCCCGGATGTAGGTCGACGAGATGGTGACCTCGCCCTCGCCGTCGAGGTCCGGGGCGCAGCCCACGCTGGTCAGGTCCACCCCCTCCACCGTGAAGCCGAACCGGCGGCCCTCCGCGGTGAGGGTCTCCACCGTGCCGGCGGCCCGGTGCCCGTAGGTGAAGTTCCGCCCGACGACCACCGAGGCGGCGTGCAGGTGCTCGACCAGCACGGTGTGCGTGAACTCCGCGGTGGTCAGCCGGCTGAACTCCGGGGTGAAGGGCAGCACGCACATCGCGTCCACGCCGAGCTCGGCGACCAGCTCGGCCTTGCGGTCGGCGGAGGTCAGGATCGCCGGGTGCGAGCCCGGGCGGACGACCTCCGACGGGTGGGGGTCGAAGGTCAGCAGCAACGCCGGGCGGCCCAGCGTCCGGGCGCGCCCGACCGCCGTCCGGATGAGGTGCTGGTGCCCCCGGTGGACGCCGTCGTACATGCCGACGGTGACGACGGTGCGCCCGAGGTCCGGCGGGGTCGACCCGAGGCCGCGCCAGCGCAGCACGCCGCTCCTCTCCCCCGCCGACCGGCGCTCAGGCCGCGCGCGCGACGCGGTGCAGCCAGCCGTGGGTGTCGGGCACCCGGCCGTGCTGGATGTCGAGCAGGTGCTGGCGCAGCTGCATCGTGAGCGGCCCGGGCTGCCCGTCGCCGACGGTGAAGTCGCCGGTGCGCGCCTTCACCGTGCCGACCGGCGTGATGACCGCGGCGGTGCCGCAGGCGAAGGTCTCGGTGACCGTGCCGTCGGCGGCCCCCGCGCGCCACTCCTCGACGCTGAACCGCCGCTCGGTGACCCGGTGGCCCAGCTCGCGGGCGACGGTGATGAGCGACTCCCGGGTGATGCCGGGCAGCAGCGTGCCGGTGAGCTCGGGGGTGACCAGCTCGGCGTCCGCACCCTCGCCGAGGACGAAGAACAGGTTCATCCCGCCCATCTCCTCGACGTACTTCTTCTCCGTCGCGTCCAGCCAGACGACCTGGTCGCAGCCGGCCGCGACGGCCTGCTCCTGGGCCAGCAGGCTGGCGGCGTAGTTGCCGGCGCACTTGACGTCGCCGGTGCCCCCGGGGGCGGCCCGGATGTAGTCCTCGGAGAGGTAGACCGAGACCGGGTGCACGCCGCGGGGGAAGTAGGCACCGGCGGGGCTGGCGATCACGATGAACAGGTACTCGTGCGCCGGGCGGACACCCAGGAACGGCTCGACCGCGAGCTGGTAGGGGCGGAGGTACAGCGTCTGGTCAGGGCCGGTGGGCACCCAGTCGCGGTCGGCGTCGACGAGGGCGTCGACGGCGGTGAGGAAGGCGTCCTCCGGGACCGGCGGCATGGCCAGCCGCTTCGCGCTGCGCACGAAGCGGGCGGCGTTGGACTGCGGCCGGAAGGTGGCCACCGAGTCGTCGGGCTGCGCGTACGCCTTGAGCCCCTCGAAGATCGACTGCGCGTAGTGCAGGGTGGCCGCGCTCGGGTCCAGCTGCAGCGGCGCGTAGGCGGTGAGCCGGGCGTCGACCCAGCCCTCGCCGGCGCGGTACCGGGCGACCACCATGGAGTCGGTGAAGTGCCGGCCGAATCCGGGGTCCCCGAGCACGGCGTCCCGCTCGGCGGCGGGGCGACGCGGCACGTCCTCCACGACCAGCGGCACGCCCTCGGTGAACATCCGGGAGGAGGTACGGCTGTCGGCGAGCGTGTCGGTCATGGCTCCCACCTGCTGGTTCCGTGCTGGAGCGGCGCGCGACGGTCGTCGGGCCACCCAGTCACCCTAGCCCGCGCCGATCCGCGGTCGTCGTCCCGCGCGGGCGCGGGCCGGGTGACCGGGGCTCAGGCGCTCGGCGTCGCGGGGCCCGCGGACTCGATGACCTCGTAACTCCACACGTGCTGCTGCGACCGCTCGGCCGCCGGCGCGAGGGTGTCGCCGCCGCCGTCGTGGGCGCGGTCGAAGTCCTGGCTGCTCTGCCAGGCCTCGTACGCCTCCTGGCTGCTCCACCGGGTGTAGACGAGGTAGGCATCGGTGCCCTCGACCGGGCGCAGCAGCTCGAACCACTCGAAGCCCGGGGTCGTCTCCACCGCGCCGGCGCGGCCGCGGAACCGCTCCTCGAAGCGCTCCCACTTGTCCGGCGGCATGGTCACGACGTTGATCTTGACGACGCTCATGCCCGCATCCTGCCGAACCGGCGCGGACCCGGCACGGCGGGTGCGGAAGACTGCGGCCGTGACCGAGCTGCCGCGCACCGCCGACCTGGGCTTCGCCCGGCTCGACCCGGACCGGGCGGCCCGCACCGGCACCCCGGAGGTCGTCTACGCCGCCGGCAAGACGCCCGCGGAGACGGTGGCGTGCCTGGCGGGCCTCCTGGACGCGGGGGTTCCGCTGGCCTGGGCCACCCGCGTGGACGAGGACACCGCCGCGGCGGTCCGCGATCGCTGGCCCGCCGCGCACGTCGACCCGGGGGCCCGGGTCGCCTGGGTGGGCACCCCGCCGGAGCCCGTCGGCTCGGTGCTCGTGCTCACCGCCGGGACGTCGGACGGCGCGGTGGCCGCCGAGGTCGCCGCCACCCTGACCGCGAGCGGGGTCGGCTGGCGGCGGGTGGACGACGTCGGGGTGGCCGGGGTGCACCGCGTCCTGGCCGTCGCCCCGGACCTGGCCGCGGCCGACGCGGTGGTGGTCGTGGCCGGCATGGACGGGGCGCTGCCCAGCGTGGTCGCGGGCCTCACCGACCGGCTGGTCGTCGCCGTCCCCACGTCGGTCGGCTACGGCGCCGCCTTCGAGGGCCTCGCCGCGCTGCTCACCATGCTGACCGCCTGCGCGCCGGGCGTGCTGGTGGTCAACATCGACAACGGCTTCGGCGCCGGGGTGGCCGCCGCGCGGATCGTGCGGTCGGCCCACCTCCCCCGGTGATCATGGACTTCGGGGAGCGCAGCACCGGCGGCCGGCGGCGTGGCAGGTCCCGAACTCCTTGATCGTCTGCCGGGTGAACGCGCTCACCGGTAGCGGACGGGGTCGGTCAGCAGTTCGTTCATCGCGCCCGACCGGAAGCCGCGGGGGTCCAGCTCGACCCGGTCGAAGCCGGCGACGGCGGCCAGCAGCTCCGGGCCCACCAGGGGCACCAGGGCGGCGTCGACCTCGACCCGCGCCACGTCGTCCCCCAGGTCCCGGACGCGCAGGTCCTGCACCGGGATGCCCGCGCCGGCCAGGGCCCGGCGCAGCGCGGCCTCGGCCCGCTCGACCCGGGCCAGCCGCTCGGCGGAGACCGGCACCCCGTAGGCGATCCGGCTGGCCAGGCAGGCGGCGGCGGGCTTGTCGGCCAGCGGCAGGTCCCAGCGGCGGGCGGCGGCCCGGACGTCGTCCTTGGTCATGCCCGCGCGCGCCAGCGGCGCCCACGCCCCCCGCTCGGCGGCCGCGCGGATGCCCGGCCGGAAGC
Organism: Modestobacter sp. I12A-02662; assembly: GCF_041028325.1. NCBI lineage: Bacteria > Bacillati > Actinomycetota > Actinomycetes > Geodermatophilales > Geodermatophilaceae > Modestobacter > Modestobacter sp. I12A-02662. The sequence goes on from NZ_JABGDE010000009.1 coordinate 9,788, forward strand.
CGGCCCGCAGGTCGTCGGCGTTGGTGCCGGTGACGACGTCGGCGATGCCCAGCCGGGCGGCCAGCGGCATCAGCACGTCGACCAGCTCGGCCTTGCAGAACGCGCACCGGTCGCCGGCGTTGGCGACGTAGCCGGCGCGGCTGAGCTCGAAGGTGCGCGGCTGCTCGTGCCGCACCCCCAGGGACACCGCGATGTCGTGCGCGGCGGCGCGCTCGGCCACGGGCAGGCTCGGTGAGACGGCGGTGGCGGCCACCACCCGGTCCGGCCCGAGCGCCCGGACGGCGGCGGCGAGCACCACCCCGGAGTCGACCCCACCGGAGAAGGCGACCAGCACCCCGGGGACGGCGGAGAGTTCCGCGTCCAGCACCGCCAGCCGGTCCTCGAGCGTGCCCATGCCCGCAGGCTGCCACACGCCGGCGGGCCGGAGCGGCTCTACCGTGGCCGGCATGGGGGCGGTCGCGTTGCCGCCGTGGCCGGCGGTCCCGCCGGCGCACGGTGCCGTCGTCCTGCGGGCCTTCGCCGACAGGGACGCCGAGGTCGCGAGGGAGTTGTCGACCGACCCCTACGTGCCGCTGATCGGCACCTTCCCCGCCTCCGCCACCACCGAGGAGGCGCTGCAGTGGATCGCCCGGCAACGGGGGCGCTGGGCCGAGGGCGCCGGGTTCTCCTTCGCCGTCGCGCGGGCGGACACCGGCCGGGCCGTCGGCTCCGCCGGCCTGTGGCTGGCCCAGCTGCCGCAGGGACGCGCCACCGCCGGGTACGCGATCGCGCCGAGCCACCGCGGTCAGGGCCTGGCGAGCGCGGCCCTGCGGGCACTCACCGACTTCGCCTGGACCCTGCCCGCGCTGCACCGCATCGAGCTGCACATCGAACCGTGGAACACCGGGTCGCTGCGGACCGCCGAGCGGGCGGGATTCCACCGCGAGGGGCTGCTGCGCAGCCATCAGGAGATCGGTGGGCGGCGCCGCGACATGGTGCTGCACGCCGCCGTCCGCGGCTGACGTCCCCTCAGGCGGGCGGGAAGCCGACGGCGACCTTGGCCACCTGTCCGGCGTCCTCGACCAGGGCCACCAGGCGCCCCTGCGGCGCGATCGCCGCGTGCAGGCCGGGGGCGCCGGTCGCGGGCACCCGCTGCCCGTGGCCCACGGCGACCGCCTCGGCCGCGGTGAGCTCGCGGACCGGGAAGACCAGGCGCGCCGCGTCGGCCAGGGCCAGCACGCCGGGGCCGCTCCCCTGCTCGGCCAGCGCCCCGGCCGCCTCCTCCACCGGTCGCGCCCGCTCCGTGGAGAACGGGCCGGAGCTGGTGCGGCGCAGGGCGGTCAGGTGGCCGCCGACCCCCAGCGCGGCGCCGGCGTCGCGGGCGATCGCCCGCACGTAGGTCCCGGTGCTGCAGGCGACCGTCACCTCGACGTCGAGCAGGTCCGCGGTCGGCCGGCTGAGGCGGTGGACGTCGATGCGGTGGACCGTCACCGACCGGGGAGCGAGCTCCACCTCCTCACCGGCCCGCACCCGGTCGTAGGAGCGGCGGCCGTCGACCTTGACCGCGCTCACCGAGGAGGGCACCTGCTGCAGCGCGCCGACCTGCGCGGCCAGCGCGGCGCGGACCGCCTCCTCGGTGACCCCGGCGGTGGAGGCGGTGGCGGTGACCTCGCCCTCCCGGTCGTCGGTCACCGTCCGTAGTCCCAGTCGGATCGTCGCGTCGTAGGTCTTGTCCGAGCCGGCGAGGTGGCCGAGCAGCCGGGTGGCCGACCCGACCCCCAGCACCAGCAGCCCGGTGGCCATCGGGTCGAGCGTGCCCGCGTGGCCCACGCGGCGGACCGAGAGCACCCGGCGGGCGCGCGCGACCACGTCGTGCGAGGTCATCCCACCGGGCTTGTCGACCAGCAGCAGGGACGGCGGGACGGCGGCATCTGCCCGCTTGGGGGTCACCCGGCCACCGTCCCACCCAGCCACCGGTCGCCCCGCACCCGCCAGCCGACGGCGGCCAGCCGCAGCACGATGAACAACGTCAGGCCGGTCCACACCCCCGCCAGACCCCAGTCCAGCCAGCCGGACAGCAGGGACAGCGGCACGAAGCCGAGCAGCGCCGAGCCGAGGGTCACCGTGCGCAGGTAGGCGACGTCACCGGCGCCCATGAGCACGCCGTCGAGCGCGAACACGACCCCGGCGAGCGGCTGCATCAGCGCGAGGAACCACCAGACGACGGCGGCCTGCGCGAGCACCGCGGGGTCGTCGGTGAACAGCGGCGGGAGCACCGGCCGCAGCGCGAGCAGTAGCGCGGCAACCACGATCCCGGTGCCGAGCCCCCACCAGCTCACCCGGACCGCCGTGGACCGGGCGGCGTCGGGGCGACCGGCGCCGAGCGCGTGGCCGACCAGCGTCTGCGCGGCGATCGCGTACGCGTCCAGGACCAGGGCGAGGAACATCCACAGCTGCAGCGCCACCTGGTGCGCGCCGAGCTGGGCGGTGCCCGAGCGGGCCACCACGGCGGCGGCCGCGGCGAAGGCGAACTGCAGCACGGCCGCCCGCAGCAGCAGGTCCCGGCCGAGCACCAGCTGCCCGCGCAGGGCGGGCAGCCGCGGCCGCCAGTCGAGGCCGGCGCCGCGCACGTCGCGCACGAGCGCGTGGACGAACAGCGTCGCCGACACCGCCTGGCCGGCGACGTTGGCCAGCGCCGAGCCGACCAGCCCGAGGCCGGCCGGGTGCACCAGCAGCGGGCAGAGCACCAGGCTCACCAGGCTGCCGGCCAGCACGAACCGCACCGGCCGGCGCAGCTCCTGGACCCCGCGCAGCCAGCCGTTGCCGGCCAGCGCGAGGAGCAGCAGCGGCAGCCCCAGGCTGCCGACCCGCAGCCACTGCTCGCCGGCGGCGGCCACCGGACCCGCGCCACCGGCGAGCAGCCGGGTCAGCGGACCGGCGAGCACCTGGAGCAGGGCGGTCAGCCCGACCCCGAGCCCGAGGGCCAGCCAGGTGGCCTGCACCCCCTCCGCCACGGCGCCGGCGCGGTCGCCGGCCCCGGCCCGGCGGGCGGCGCGGGCGGTGGTGCCGTAGGCCAGGAAGTTCAGCAGCGCGACCACGTAGGCCAGCAGCCCGCCACCGATCGCCAGCCCGCCGAGGGGCACCGTGCCCAGGTTGCCCACGACTGCGGTGTCGACGAGCAGGTACAGCGGCTCGGCGGCCAGCACGACGAGCGCCGGCGCGGCCAGCGCGAGGACCGCCGGCGACGGCCCGGTGTCCGACCCCGGTCCCCGCCGCGCGCTCAGGCGCACAGTTCGGCGCGCAGGCGCGAGAGGGTCCCGTCGAGGTCGAGGGTGGAGCTGTAGCCGGCCGCGGCCCGGTGGCCACCGCCGCCGAGCGAGACCGCCACCCGGGACAGGTCGGTCGCCCCACGGGAACGCATGGAGACCACCCACGAGCCGTCGTCCTGGCCCTTGAGCACGCAGGCCACGTCCGCCTCCGCCGTGGACCGCACCACGTCGACCAGCGCCTCGAGCTGGTCGGACGGCAGGCCGTGGGCCCGCGCCTCCCGCGCGCTGGACCAGGTCCACACGAGCCCCGCGCCGACCTCGGGCTCGAGCACGGCCCGGCCGGTCACCGCCGAGAGCAGCCCCAGCCAGCCGAAGGGCGCGGTGTCGAACAGCCGCTGGCTGATCGCGGCGTGGTCGATGCCGGTGCGCAGCAGCCGGGCGGCGAGCTCGTGGGTGCGGGGCACGGTGTTGCCGAACCGGAAGGAGCCGGTGTCGGCGGACAGCCCGGCGTACAGGCAGGTGGCCAGGGCCCGGTCCAGCTCGACGTCCAGTCCGTCGAGCAGCTGCGCCACGAGGACGACGGTGGCCGGCGCCTGGGGGTCGATCACCGAGACGTCCCCGAAGCCCGGGTTGCTGGCGTGGTGGTCCACGACGACCGAGCGCCCGGCGGTGGCCAGCAGGCCGGCGAGGTCGCCGAGCCGGCCGGTGGAGGCGGCATCGAGGCTGACGAAGACGGCCGGGTCGTCCGGCACCGCGGCCGGGTCGACCAGCCGGTCGGCGCCGGGGAGCCAGCCCAGCGACGCAGGAAGGGTGAACGGTGCCGGGAACGTGGCGACGACGTGGGCTCCCCGGCGCCGGAGACCCTCGGCCAGGGCGAGGGTGCTGCCGAGCGCGTCGGCATCCGGCTGGACGTGCCCGGAGAGCACCACGGTCGCCCCCGCGTCGGCCGCGGCGGCCAGGACGTCGACGGCGGTCGCGACGGAGGAAGCGGGAACTGTCATCGGGTCAGGGCTGCTGGGGCTCGGGGGTGATGTCGCCGCCGCCGACCGGATAGCTGCTGCCGTCGTCGGGCTCGTCAGCGGCGATGCTCTCCGTCGTCCCGATCTTGCCGTGCTTCCCGCCGGCGGTCGGGTCGCCGGTGGCCGGCTCCTCGCGACCGCCGAAGGTCGCGCGCTGCTCCTGGTCGGGGACGTCGGGGTTCGGGTCGGTCGACTCGGTCACGACGCGCTCCGGCGGGTGGCGGGGGCGTCAGCCGGGTCGGGCAGCACCGCCACGTCGCCGTCCTCGTCCTCGTCCTCGTCGTCCTCGTCGACGGCGGGACGGCGGTACGGGTCGGGCTCGCCGGCGTACTGGGCACCCTCGCGGGCCCGGGCGAGCTCCGCGTCGGCCCGGCGGACCCGTTCCAGGGCCTCGTCGAGCTCGCGCGCCGTGTCGGGGACGATGTCGGCGACGAACGTCAGCGTCGGCACGAACTTGATGCCGGTCTGCTTGCCCACCGTCGAGCGCAGCACGCCGGTGGCGCTGGCCAGTGCCTTGGCGGAGTCCTCGACCTGCTGGGCGTCGCCGTAGACGGTGTAGAAGACGGTCGCCTCGCGCAGGTCGCTGGTGACCCGCGCGTCGGTGATGGTGACCATCCCCAGGCGGGGGTCCTTGATCTGCATCTCGATCGTGGCGGAGACGATCTGGCGGATGCGCACCGCCAGTCGGCGCGCCCGGGCCGGGTCGGCCATCTCGGGACCTCCTCTGGAAGGACCCCCTCCCCTCGGCCCTCGCACGCTCGGGCCGAGCCTCTGGAGGGGGCCGGACTGGTGTTACAGGTCTTGCTCGCTGTGCAGCTGCCGGTGGGTCGACAGCAGCGTCACCTCCGGCCGCTCGGCCAGCAACCGCTCGCAGGCGTCGAGCACGTCGATCACCTGGGCCGCCTCACCGGCCACGGTGGCGACCCCGACCTGCACGCGACGGTGCAGGTCGAGGTCGCCGACCTCGGCAGCGGCCACGGCGAACCGTCGCCGGAGCTCGGCGACGATGGGCCGGACCACCGACCGCTTCTCCTTCAGCGAGTGGACGTCGCCCAGCAGCAGGTCGGCGGTCAGTGACCCGGTGAACACCGCGGAAGGACCCCCTTCTCCCCACTACTCGCAAGCTCGCAGTGGGACCCGGAAGGGGGCCACCAACCGGCTGCCGGGCGACGTCAGCTCACTTATGCGCGCGGCTTCTCACGCAGCTCGAAGGTCTCGATCACGTCATCGATCTTGATGTCGTTGAACGACCCCAGACCGATACCGCACTCGTAGCCCTCCCGGACCTCGGTCGCGTCGTCCTTGAACCGGCGCAGCGAGTCGACGGTCAGGTTGTCCGCGACCACGGCGCCGTCCCGGATGAGGCGGGCCTTGGAGTTGCGGACGATCGTGCCGCTGCGCACCAGCGAACCGGCGACGTTCCCGATCCGCGGCACCCGGAAGACCTCGCGGACCTCCGCGGTGCCCAGCTGCACCTCTTCGTACTCGGGCTTGAGCATGCCCTTGAGCGCGGACTCGATCTCCTCGATGGCCTGGTAGATGACCGTGTAGTACCGGACGTCCACCCCCTCGCGGGCGGCCAGCTCGGTGGCCTGACCCTCGGCCCGGACGTTGAAGCCCAGGACGATGACGTCGTCGGCCAGCGCCAGGTCGATGTCGCTCTTGGTGATCCCACCGACGCCGCGGTGGATGACCCGCAGCGAGATGTCGTCGCTCACCTCGATCTTCATCAGCGCCTCTTCGAGCGCCTCGACGGTGCCCGAGTTGTCGCCCTTGATGATCAGGTTGAGCTGACGGGTCTCCTTGAGCGCCGCGTCGAGGTCCTCCAGGCTGATCCGCTTGCGCATCGACGCGTTCTGCGCGTTGCGGATGCGGGCCTGGCGGCGGTCGGCGATCTGCCGTGCGATGCGGTCCTCCTCGACGACGAGGAAGGTGTCACCGGCACGCGGCACGGAGGTCAGGCCGACGACCTGGACCGGACGGGCCGGCAGCGCCTCCTTGAGCTTGTTGCCGTGCTCGTCGAGCAGCGACCGGACCCGCCCGTAGGCGTCGCCGGCCACGATCGAGTCGCCCTGGCGCAGCGTGCCGCGCTGGACGAGCACCGTGGCCACGGGGCCCCGACCCTTGTCCAGCTTGCCCTCGATGACCACGCCCTGCGGGTCCTGGCCGATGTTGGCGCGCAGGTCCAGCGAGGCGTCGGCGGTCAGCAGGATCGCCGTCAGCAGGTCGTCGAGACCCTGACGGGTGGTCGCGGAGACGTCGACGAACATCGTGTCGCCGCCGTACTCCTCGGCCACCAGCCCGTACTCGGTGAGCTGCTGGCGGATCTTGGCGGGGTTGGCCCCCTCCTTGTCGATCTTGTTGACCGCGACCACGATCGGCACCTCGGCGGCCTGGGCGTGGTTGAGCGCCTCGACCGTCTGCGGCATGACGCCGTCGTCGGCGGCCACGACGAGCACGACGATGTCGGTGACCTTCGCGCCGCGGGCACGCATCGCGGTGAACGACTCGTGACCCGGGGTGTCGATGAAGGTGACCGGGCGCTCGTTGCCCTCCAGCTCGGTGACGATCTGGTAGGCGCCGATGTGCTGGGTGATCCCACCGGCCTCCTTGCCCGCGACGTTGGCGTGCCGGAGCGCGTCCAGGAGCTTGGTCTTCCCGTGGTCGACGTGGCCCATGACGGTCACGACCGGCGGACGGATGTCCCAGTCCTCCTCGTCGCCCTCCTCGTCACCGAAGGTGAGGTCGAAGGTCTCGAGCAGCTCGCGGTCCTCGTCCTCGGGGCTGACGACCTGGATGACCCAGCCGATCTCGGCACCGAGCAGCTGCAGCGTCTCGTCGTTCACCGACTGCGTCGCGGTGACCATCTCGCCCAGGTGGAACAGGGCAGTCACCAGCGCGGCCGGCTGGGCGTTGATGCGCTCGGCCAGGTCGGTCAGCGAGGCACCACGGGGCAGCCGGACGGTCTGCCCGTTGCCGCGGGGCAGGCTGACGCCACCCATCGACGGCGCCGCCATGGAGTCGAACTCCTGACGCCGCTGCTTCTTGCTCTTGCGCCCGCGGACCGGACCGCGACCGCCCGGACGCCCGAAGGCACCCGCGGTGCCGGCACCGGAACCACCGCGACCACGGCCGCGGCCACCGCCGCCACCGCCGCCACGGAAGCCACCGCCGGCCGGAGCGCCACCGGGGGCGCCGCCGCCACCGGGACGGAAGCCACCGCCGCCGCCACCGCCGCCGCCGGCACCCGGACCACCGGGACGGCCACGGCCACCGGCACCGCCGGGACCACCCGGACGGCCGCCACCGGCCGGCCGCGGCGGCATCATGCCGGGGCTGGGACGCTGCGGCATCATGCCCGGGTTGGGACGGGGCCCACCGGGACCGGCCGCGGGACGAGGCCCGCCGGGACCGGCCGCGGGACGAGGCCCACCGGCACCCGGGCCGGGGCGCGGGCCACCGGCACCCGGGCCGGGACGCTGACCGCCCGCGGCCGGGCCGGGACGCTGACCACCGGCGGCCGGCCCCGGACGGGGACCGGAGGCCGGCGCACCGCCGGGACGCTGCCCGGGGGCCGCCGGACGGGGCGCGCTGCTGAAGGGGTTGTTGCCCGGCCGAGGAGCCGGACGGGGGCCCGGACGGGCACCGCCGGAGGCGGCCGGACGCTGGGCGCCCGGGGTGGGGGTGCTCCCGGCCGGGCGGGGGCCGGGGCGCGGGCCGGCCGGGGCCGACGGGCCGGCGGCAGCCGCAGGAGCGGCCGGAGCCGACGGGGCGGCCGGAGCCGACGGCGCGCTCGCGGCGGGCTGCTGGGCAGCCGGACGCGGGCCCGGACGCGGGCCGGGGGCCGGACCACCCGGACGCGGGGCCGGACGGTCCGCCGGAGCCTGAGCCGCCGGGGCCTGAGCCGCCGGAGCCTGAGCCGCCGGGGCCTGAGCCGCCGGGGCCTGAGCCGCCGGGGCCTGGGCCGCGGGAGCCTGAGCCGCCGGGGCCTGAGCCGCCGGAGCCTGAGCCGCCGGAGCCTGAGCCGCCGGGGCCTGGGGCGCCGGAGCCTGGGGCGCCGGAGCCTGGGTGGTGGGCGCCGCCGGGGCGGGGGCGACCGGACGCGGTCCCGGAGCGGGCCGGGGGCCCGGGCGGGACGGCGCGCCGTCGAAGGCCTCACGCAGCCGCCGGGCCACGGGGGCCTCGACGGTGGACGAGGCGGACTTCACGAACTCGCCCTGCTCCTTGAGCTTCGCGAGCACGGTCTTGCTGTCGACGCCGAGCTCTTTCGCGAGCTCGTGTACGCGGGCCTTGCCTGGCACGGGTCTCCTCTTTGTGAGGCCGGCGGCTGGCCCGCTCGACCTCGTCGTCAGTGGTGCATGGTCATCGTGGCGACTTCACGGGTTGCTCATCCGAGGTCGTCCTGGTTCTCGAGGTGGACCGGCCGGTTGCCGGTCCGACGGGGTCCCGCTCACACCTGCTCACCGGCGGACCGGTGGACGTGGTGCTCGAGGGGGCCGGTCTCCAGCGGTGCGCCACGACGCAGCGCACGCGGGAAGGCCCGGCGCCGGACTGCTGCCTGCAGGCACTCCGCGGTGGGGTGCAGGGACGCACCCCGGCCGGGGAGCCGCCGCCGCGGGTCGGGGGTGAGTCCCCCGTCGCGGACGACGACACGCAACAGCTCGGTGACCGGAGCGCGTCGCCGGCACCCCACACAGGTGCGGACCGGGATCGACGTGTCGGCCATCGCTGAGTCTAGCGCGCCGCCGGTCCGGGATGTTCCGCGCGTCGGGGCGGAGGCCGGTGCCCGCCCTGCGGGCCCCGCCCGACGGGGCGGCCGGCCGGCTGCGCCGGGCGGAGCGGCGCCCGGCCGACACCCGGCGAGACCGGGCCCTCGTCGACCTGGGCGTCGCTGCGGATGTCGATCCGGCAGCCGGTCAGCCGGGCGGCCAGGCGGGCGTTCTGCCCCTCCTTGCCGATCGCGAGCGACAGCTGGAAGTCGGGGACGACGACCTGCACCGCGCGGGCCTTGGGGTCGACCACCCGGGCGCTGGTGACCCGCGCCGGGGACAGCGCCGAGGCGACGAAGGTGGCGTCGTCGTCCGACCAGTCGACGATGTCGATCTTCTCGCCGTGCAGCTCGCTCATCACGTTGCGCACCCGCTGCCCCATCGGGCCGATGCAGGAGCCCTTGGCGTTCAACCCCGGCACCTTGGTGCGGACGGCGATCTTCGACCGGTGCCCGGCCTCCCGCGCCACCGACACGATCTCCACGCTGCCGTCGGCGACCTCGGGGACCTCCAGCGCGAACAGCTTGCGCACCAGGTTGGGGTGGGTGCGCGACAGCACCACCTGCGGCCCGCGGAAGGTGCGGGCCACCGAGACCACGTAGGCCTTCAGCCGGGAACCGTGCCGGTAGTCCTCCCCGGGCACCTGCTCCCCCGCCGGGAGGGTGGCCTCCACCTTGCCGATGTCGACCAGCACCGCGCCCTGGGCGTTGCGGCGGGCGTCGGCCTGCACGATGCCGCTGACGATGTCGCCCTCCTTGCCCGCGTACTCGCCGAACGTCTGCTCGTGCTCGGCGTCGCGCAGCCGTTGGACGATCACCTGCTTGGCGGTGCTCGCCGCGATCCGGCCGAAGTCGGTGGGGGTGTCGTCCCACTCGTGCACGACCTCGCCGTCGGGGCCGAGCTCCTGGGCGAGCACGGCCACCTCGCCGGTCTTGCGGTCGACCTGCACCCGCACGTGCTTGGCGGCGCCCTCGGCGTGCCGGTAGGCGGTGACCAGCGCGGTCTCGATCGCCTGCAGCACCGTGTCCGCGGGGATGCCCTTCTCGCGCTCGACCGCCTTGAGGGCGGTCACGTCGATGTTCACTTCTTGCCTCCTCGTCGCGGCCGCTCCCCGCGCGGCGCGCGCCCGGGAGCCGGTCGTCCGGTCCTCCCACGCGCGCCGGCGGCCGGGGAGCCGACCGGGTCGTGCCCGTCCTCGTGGTCGCCGGGGTGGGTGTCCCCGGCCGTTCCGCCGTCGTCCGGTCCGTCGTCGTGCAGGTCGTCGTCGGTGTCGTCGTCCGGGTCGTCGTCCGTGTCGTCCGGGCTGCCCTCGGGCACGTGGACCAGCCCGGCGTCGCGGTGCCCCGCGGGCCGGGAGAACTCGACCTGCACCCGGGCCTCGCCGAGCTCGGCCCACCCCACGGTGCGCTCCCCCACGGACCTGCGCACCTGGCCCTTCTTCGTGCCGCCCTTCTCCACCGCGAGGACGACGGCCTCATCGGTCACCCGCACCACCCGTGCGGTCATCTGCTCACGTGCCCCCTGGGGGCCCACCGCGACGCTGACCAGCCGCCCGGTGTTGCGCCGCCAGTGCCGCGGCAGGGTCAGCGGCCGGTCGACCCCGGGGCTGGTGACCTCCAGGACGAACGTCGAGCGGCCCATGGCGTCGTCCTCGGCATCCAGGACGTCGGAGAGCGCCCGGCTGACCTCGGCGACCTCGTCGAGACTGACCCCCTCGTCGCGGTCGATGACCACCCGGACCACCGAGCGCTGGCCGGCCGGTCGCACGACCAGCTCCTCCAGGTCGTACCCCGCCGTGGTCACCACCGGCCCGACCAGCCCGGCGAGCCGGGTCGTGACCGCGTCCGGGGCGTGCGCACCTCGCGTGGACACCGGCTGCCTCCTGCTCGTCGGCGCTGCTGGTGGGGCTCCTGTCCGGAGGAGCTCCAGCGCGGGACCGGCTGGGCGCGCCGGTCCGCCGGCGCGCAGCGCGTGAACCGTCAGGCTACCGCCCGCCGCCGCGCCTCTCTCGCCCCAGCCGACCCGGCGGCCTCCCGGTGCGTCGGGCTGCGGACCCGGTCGCGGCTGCGAGGATGGACGGCGATGTCCGCACCGTGCTCCCCCACCCCCGCGGGCGCCTTCTCCCGCCGCGCCCTGCTCCTCGCCGCCGCGGCCGGGTCCGCCGCCCTGGCGGCCGGGTGCACGAACGGCGCGGCGGAGGACCCGGCCGACGCGGTCACCCCGGCGCAGGCCGACCGGCTGGCCGCCCAGGTCGAGGTGCAGGAGCGGCTGGTCGCCGACTACGCGCAGGCGCTCGCCGCCTCGCCGCAGCTGGCCGCGTCGGCGGCCGTGCTCGCGGCGCAGTCCCGCGAGCAGCTGGACCGGCTGCGGGCGGCCGCCGCTCAGCCGGCCCCGTCGAGCGGCGCGACGGCCGGCACCTCGGCGGCCGAGGCGGTGCCCGCCGAGGGCGCCGTCGCCTGGCTGCAGGCCAGGGTCGCCGCCGCCGCGGACGCGCACGCGCGGGCCTGCCCGGACTTCACCGGCGGCCGGGCCGCACTGCTGGGCAGCATCGCCGCGGGCCTGCGCGCGCAGGCCGGGCAGCTCTCGTGACCACGAGGAGATCCGATGCCTGACGACGGCACCAGCGGCACGACCGCGGCGACCGGCCCGGACGCCGCCGCCCCCGAGGACGCCGCGCTGCAGGAGGCGCTGGCCGCCGCCTACGCCGCGATCTGGGGGTACGGCGTCGTGGGCGCGGCGGTGCCGCCGGAGACCCGGCCGGCCGTGGCCACGGCCGAGCAGGCGCACCGGGACGTCCGGGACGAGCTGCTGACGCTGCTGTCCAGCCGCGACGTGCAGCCGGTGTCCGCGGAGGCCGCCTACGACCTGCGGTTCCCGGTGCTGTCCGCGGTGGACGCCGCGGCCCTGGCCGTCACCCTCGAGGAGGGCGCCGCCACCGCGTGGACCTGGGTGCTGGACCAGGCCGCCGAGCGCGGCACCCGGGAGCTGGCGGTCGCCGCGCTCACCGCGACCGAGCTGCGCGCCGTCGTCTGGCGCGCCCAGGCCGGCCGCACCCCGGTGACCACGGCCCTCCCCGGCCTGCCGACGAGCTGAGGCCGGAGGCCGCGAGGCCCTCGCGGCTCCCTCCAGCGGCCCGCCCCGAGCTTCTGACGGCCCCGTCCCGAGGCTCGTCCCGAGCCTGCGAAGGATGAGGAGGACGGGGTCCTCCGAGGGGAGGAGGGGGTCCTTCGACTAACCCAGGTTGCCGAGGAAGGCGTCGGCGACGTCCACCGCCACCTTGCTGGACTGCCCGGCCTCCACCAGCACGCAGAACGCGACGTCCCCCTGCGGACCGCCGAGCCGGTAGCCCGTGAACCAGCCGTGCGAGTCCGGCGGGGTGTTGGTCCCGAACTCGGCGGTGCCGGTCTTGCCGAACACCTCGCCCCGGTCAGCCAGGCCGGTGGCGGTGCCGCTGAGCACCACCTGGCGCATCATCGGCCGGAGCTGGTCGAGCACCTCCGGACCCGGACCGGTCGGCGCGGCACCGGCCGGGGGCGCGCCGACCACCTCCACCGGCGCGGCAGGGGTGCCGCTGGCGATCCCGGCGGCCACCAGGGCCATCTGCGCCGGGCTCATGAGGACCTCGCCCTGGCCGATCGCGTCGGCGGCCTTCGTCGTCCCGGTGCTCGTCGCCGGCACGTCGCCGCTGAAGACGTCCACGGGCAGCTGCCAGTCGGCACCCACCCCGTACGAGGCGGCCGCCTGGGTCAGGGCGTCGTCGGGCAGCGTCAGCGCCTGCTGGATGAAGGTGGTGTTGCACGACTGGGCGAAGGTCTCGGTGAACGGCACGGTGCCCAGGTCGAACTGGTCCTCGTTCTCGAACTCCCGGCCGTCCACGACCGTGGTGCCCGGGCACGGCACCGGCGTCTGCGGAGTGAGGGTGCCGGCTGCGAGGAGGGCGGTGGCGGTCACGGTCTTCATGCTCGAACCCGGCGGGTACTGGCCGGAGAGCGCGTTGGCCGGGTTCGCCGCCTCGTTGGAGCTGACCGCCAGCAGCTCCCCGGTGCCCGGCCGGACGACCACCAGGTGCGTGGCCAGCGGCTGCCCGCCCACCGCGGCGTCGGCCGCGTTCTGCAGCGCGGGGACCAAGGGTGTCTGCACCGGCGTGCCCGCCACCGGGTCGACGCTCCCGACGACCCGGCCGGTGTCGCCGGTGGCCGCGTCGGTGCTCACCACCGAGACGCTGAAGCCCGGGGTCCCGGTCAGCTGCTCCTGGGCGGCACGCTGCAGGCCGGACAGCCCGAGGGTGTCGCCGGCTGCGTAGGCCGGTTCGCCGTCCTCCCCGGCGGTCTCCTCGATGACCTCCTGCGTGGCGTCGCCGACCCGGCCGAGCAGGGCGAGGCCGAACCGGGAGCTCGGGGCGAGCAGCCGGGTGCTGGTCGGGAACACCGCGCCGGGCAGGTCGAACACCTGGGCGCGGATCGCCTCGAAGTCCGGCCGGCGCAGGGTGATCACCGGGACGAACTGGCCCTCCGGCGCGGCCTGCACGTCGGCGGTGATCTGCTCGGCCGCGACGCCCGTCGCGGCCGACAGCCCCGCGGCCAGGGCCGGCAGGTCGGTGACCTGGGCCGGGTCGACGCCCACGTTGACGACCTCGGTCTCGGCGAACAGCGACGCCCCCGTCGCGTCGGTGATCGGCGCGCGCTCGGCCAGGGCCCGGGTCAGCGCCAGGTGCTGCCCGTCCCCCAGCTCCGGGTGCACGACCGTGGGCGCGGAGACGACCTGCCAGCCCTCGTCGCCCTCGGTGAGCGAGAGGGAGGCGTCGTAGCTCCAGTCCGGCGCGGCCGCGAGGTCCCAGGTCGCCGACCAGCCGACGGTGGCGCCGTCCTCGGTGACCGCCACGTCGCCGAGGTCGGCGGTCAGCGCCGCACCGGGCAGGTCCTCGGCGGTCTGCCGGAGGAGGGCGGTGGTGGCCGCCGGGTCGGTGGTGCGGCCGGCCGCGGCGTCGGCGTCCCCGCCGGACCAGTCCTCGAGGAAGGCCTGCGCGGCCTGGCGCACCTCGTCGCTGGGGTCGGCGGAGCACCCGGCGGCCAGCGGGGCGAGCAGCAGCACCGCCCCTCCGGCCGCGACCGTCGCCCGTCGGCCGACGGACCCCCTCGAACCCGACCCGGAGCCCCGCTGGTTGCGCACGTCCCCACCCTGGCAGACCGGCGCCCGGACAGCGCGCACCCGGCCCGAGCGGAGCAAGGGTCGGGGGCAGGTGAGCGGATGGAACGGCCCCCTCGCAGGGGCCCGGCCCGAGCGGAGCGAGGGTCGGGGGGCGAGGGGGTCCTTTCAGAACAGGACCGACGCGTACGTCCCCACCGGCCGGAAGCCGACCCGGGCGTAGGCGGCCCGCGCCGGGCTGTTGTAGTCGTTGACGTAGAGGCTGACGACCGGGGCGATCGCCGTCCGCGCGTACTCGACGACCGCCGCCGTCCCGCGCTGCCCGATGCCCTGCCCGCGCAGGTGCGGGGCCACCCAGACGCCCTGCACCTGGCAGGCGGCGCGGGACACCGCGCCGACGTCGGCCTTGAACAGCACCTGCCCGTCCTGGATCCAGGCCAGCGCCTGCCCGGCGCGCACCAGCTCGGCGACCCGGGCCCGGTAGCCGGCGCCGCCGTCGACGCGCAGCGGGCTGACACCGACCTCCTCGGTGAACATGGCGATGGCCGCCGGCAGCAGCGTCTCCAGCTCGTCGGGCCGCACAGGTCGCACCTGCGGCTCGGCGGGCACGGTCGGCGGGCCCTCGATGGCCAGCAGCGGCTGCCGGGGGCGCACCTCGCGCGCCGGCCCCCACGAGGGGGCCAGCAGATCCCACAGCGGGAGCACGGACTCGGCCGGGCCGACGATCGTGGAGCACCGCCGGCCGGCCCGGCGGGCCCGCTCGGCGAAGGCGCCGGCGGCCTCCCGCTCCACGCCGGGACGGGCGAACGGGATCAGGTTCGCCCCGGCCAGGCAGACGGCGTCGAGCCGCCGTCCGACGCCGGTGCCCCACAGCGGGGCGCCGAGGGCGGAGGTCGCGGTCCCGTACGTCTCGACGCGCCCGGCCAGCATGCACGCGGCCACCGGATGGGTGGCCAGCAGCGAGCGGACGGCGGGCTCGTCGTCCTCGTCGAGGACCCGGGCCGACAGCGAGCGGAGCACGGGGACCCTGCGCTCAGCCGGGGGTCAGGAGACGGTGACGACCGGCGGGCCGGACGCCACGCCGTCGTCGGCGTGCTCGGCGGCGATCCGCATGGCCTCCTCGATCAGCGTCTCGACGATCTGCGACTCGGGCACGGTCTTGACGACCTCGCCCTTGACGAAGATCTGCCCCTTGCCGTTGCCCGAGGCGACGCCGAGGTCGGCCTCCCGCGCCTCGCCGGGGCCGTTGACGACGCAGCCCATGACGGCCACCCGCAGCGGGATCTCCATCCCCTCGAGGCCGGCGGTGACCTCGTCGGCGAGCTTGTAGACGTCGACCTGCGCGCGCCCGCAGGACGGGCAGCTGACGATCTCCAGCCCGCGCTGGCGCAGGTTCAGCGACTCCAGGATCTGGTTGCCGACCTTGACCTCCTCCGCGGGCGGCGCGGAGAGGGAGACGCGGATCGTGTCGCCGATGCCCTGGGACAGCAGCGCACCGAAGGCAACCGCCGACTTGATCGTGCCCTGGAAGGCCGGGCCGGCCTCGGTGACGCCCAGGTGCAGCGGGTAGTCGCACTGCGCGGCGAGCAGCTCGTAGGCCCGCACCATGACCACCGGGTCGTTGTGCTTGACCGAGATCTTGATGTCCCGGAAGTCGTGCTCCTCGAACAGCGAGCACTCCCACAGCGCGGACTCGACCAGCGCCTCGGGCGTGGCCTTGCCGTACTTGGCCAGCAGCCGGCGGTCGAGCGAGCCGGCGTTGACGCCGATCCGGATCGGGGTGCCGGCGTCCTTGGCCGCCCGGGCGATCTCCCCGACCTTGTCGTCGAACTTCTTGATGTTGCCGGGGTTCACCCGCACCGCGGCGCAGCCGGCATCGATCGCGGCGAAGACGTAGCGCGGCTGGAAGTGGATGTCGGCGATGACCGGGATCTGCGACTTCCTCGCGATGATCGGCAGCGCCTCGGCGTCGTCGGTGTCCGGGACGGCCACCCGCACGATCTGGCAGCCGGACGCGGTGAGCTCGGCGATCTGCTGCAGGGTCGCGTTGATGTCGGCGGTCTTGGTGGTGCACATCGACTGCACGCTGACCGGGTGGTCGCTGCCGACGCCCACCCCGCCCACGTCCAGCTGGCGGGTCTTGCGCCGGGGCGCGAGGACGGGCGGGGGCGAGGCAGGCATGCCGAGGCTCACGGTCACGGGATCTCAGTCTTCCACTACTGCAGGGTGATGGGATTGACGATGTCGGCGAGCAGGAGCAGCCCGGACAGCACCACGAAGGCGCCGGCGACGACGTAGGCGACCGGCATCAGCCGGGCGATGTCGAACGGGCCGGGGTCCGGGCGGCCGCGCAGCCGGGCCACGACGGCCCGGGCCTTCTCGTAGAGCGCGCCGGCCACGTGCCCGCCGTCGAGCGGGTAGATCGGCAGCAGGTTGAACAGGAACAGCACCAGGTTGACGCCGGCCAGCAGCTGGAAGAAGAAGCTGATCTTCTCGGTGGTGGTGAAGTCGGCGTAGGCGAAGACCTCGCCGGAGAGCCGGCTCACCCCCACGACGCCGATCGGGCCGTTCGGGTCCCGCTCCTCGCCGAGGAACGTGGCGCGGACCAGCGCGGGGATGCGCTGCGGCATCTCCAGGAGCCGGTCGACCGACTGGGCCAGCCGGTCGCCGAGGAAGCCCGGCACCGCGGTGACCGGCTGCTGCACGTAGGTCTGCGCGGCACTGACCCCGACGTAGCCGACCGTCTCGGTGCCGTCGGCCTCGCCGTCGTCGTCGGCGTCGACGTAGACGGTGTTCTCGATCGGGGTGACGGTCAGGTCGAGCTGCCGGGCGGCGCCGTCGGAGTCCCGCTCGACGGTGACCACCACGGGGGTGTCGATGCTGCCCCGGATGGCGCCCTGGACCTGCAGCCAGCCCTCGTCGGGCTGCTGGCTGACCGGCTCGCCGTCGATCGCGACGATGGTGTCCCCGGCGCGCAGCCCGGCCGCGGCGGCCGGCGAGGGCGGGGCCTCCGCGGGGCAGGTGGTGGCGGTCGACGTGGCCGGCAGCACGCACTCGGGGACGGCGGCGATGGTGGTCGTCGTCCCCGGGATGCCGAAGCCCACCAGGACGACGGTGAAGAAGACCACGGCCAGCACCAGGTTGTGGAAGGGGCCGGCGAACATCACGATCACCCGCTGCCACCAGGGCTTCTTGTAGAAGACCCGGTCGACGTCGCTGGGCAGGACGTCGTTGAGCGCCTGGCCGCGCACCTCGGCGATGAAGCTGCGCATCCGGGTGGCGCGCTTGCTCTCGTGCTCCTCCGCCGGCGGGATCATGCCGACGATCCGGATGTAGCCGCCCAGCGGGACGGCCTTGATGCCGTACTGGGTCTCGCCCCGGCGGAACGAGGCGACGGTCGGGCCGAAGCCGACCATGAACTGGGGCACCCGCATGCCGAACCGGCGGGCCCAGAAGAAGTGGCCGAACTCGTGGAAGCCGATCGAGAACAGCAGGCCGATCGCGAACGCGACGATCCCGAGGACCGTCAGGAGGAACCCGTTCAGCTCTAGCCTCCGGCGATGGCGGCGTGGGCGTGCTGCCGGGCCCACCTCTCGGCGGCCAGCACGTCCTCGACGCAGGTGGGTGCGCCGAGGTCCGGCGCGGCGTCGAGGGTACGCGCGATGACCTCGACGATGGCTGGGAACGACAGGTGTCCGGCGGCGAACGCGGCGACCGCCTCCTCGTTGGCCGCGTTGTACAACGCGGGCACCACGCCTCCCGCCTCTCCGGCCTGCCGGGCGAGCCGGACGGCGGGGAACACCTCCGCGTCCAGCGGCAGGAACTCCCAGGTGCTGGCGGTGGACCAGTCCAGTGCGGGCTGCACGTGCGGCAACCGGTCCGGCCAGGCCAGCGCCAGCGCGATGGGCAGCCGCATGTCCGGCGGGCTCGCCTGGGCGATGGTCGCGCCGTCGGAGAAGGTCACCATCGAGTGCACGATCGACTGCGGGTGGACCACCACGTCGATGTCGGCGTACGGGACGCCGAAGAGCAGGTGCGCCTCGATCAGCTCCAGCCCCTTGTTGACCAGGGTCGCGGAGTTGATGGTCACGACCGGGCCCATGTCCCAGGTGGGGTGGGCCAGCGCCTGCTCCCGGGTGACGCCGGCGAGCTCGGCCGCGGAACGCCCGCGGAACGGCCCGCCGCTGGCGGTGAGCACCAGCCGGGCCACCTCGTCGCGCGTCCCGCCCCGCAGGCACTGCGCCAGCGCCGAGTGCTCGGAGTCGACCGGCACCAGCTGGCCCGGCGCCGCCGCGGCGGTGACCAGTGCGCCGCCGGCGACCAGGGACTCCTTGTTGGCCAGCGCGACCGTGCGCCCGGCGCGCAGCGCGGACAGGGTCGGCCCCAGCCCGATGGAGCCGGTGATGCCGTTGAGGACGACGTCGGCCGGACGGGTGGCGAGCTCCTCGGCGGCCCGCGGACCGGCGAGGATCTCCGGGAGCGCGTACCGGCCCTGCGCCCAGCCCCGCTGCTGCGCGGCGGCGTAGAAGGCCAGCTGCAGGTCCTGCGCGGCGGTCGCCCGGGCCACGGCCACGGTGCGCACGCCCAGCGACAGGGCCTGCTCGGCCAGCAGCCCGACGTCCCCGCCGCCCGCCGCCAGGCCGGTGATCCGCAGCCGCTCGGGGTTCTGCCGGACGACGTCGATGGCCTGCCGGCCGATGGACCCGGTGGACCCGAGCACGGTGACCGTCCGCGGGCTCCGCTGCGGTGAACTCACCGGGCCATCCTCGCAAGACGCGCTCCCTGCCCGTCCGGTGCGCGCGTGGCGGGCCTGTCATCATGAGGACGTGAGCGAGCACAGCGGACGGGGACAGGGGCACCAGACCAGCGCCCGGGTGGTCGAGCAGCCCATGCGCGAGGAGGGCGTCGTCCGTGCGGGCGAGACGCCGATCACCCACGAGCACCCCGAGGACTGGGGCTGGCACGCGGAGATGGGCAAGTGGGGCCGCCGCCTGGTGTGGCTCCCGATCCTGAGCCTGCTGGTCATGCTGGTCGGCAACCACGAGGGCCGGGTCGAGGACCTCTGGCTGGTCGGCCTGGCGCTGGTCATGGTCGGGATCGCGCTGTGGGACGTCCGCCGGCGGAAGAACTCCTGG
This sequence comes from Modestobacter sp. I12A-02662, assembly GCF_041028325.1. Taxonomy (NCBI): domain Bacteria; kingdom Bacillati; phylum Actinomycetota; class Actinomycetes; order Geodermatophilales; family Geodermatophilaceae; genus Modestobacter; species Modestobacter sp. I12A-02662. The sequence goes on from NZ_JABGDE010000009.1 coordinate 29,104, forward strand.
CGCTCCCGCTGATCGAGGACCTCGACCGGCTCAGCTGACGGTCACGCCGATCGCCGTGCCGACGAGGTAGGTCGCTCCGGCGGCGAGGGCTCCGAACAGCAACTGGCGGAGCGCTGCCCACCACCACGGGCGCGGGGTGAACCGGGCGGACAGGGCACCGGCGAGCGCGAGCCCGGCACCCCCGCACACCAGCGCCAGCCAGAGCACGGACATGCCGAACAGGTACGGCAGCAGCGGCACCGCCGCGCCGGCCGCGAAGGTGACGAACGAGGACACCGCGGCCACCCGGGGCGACGGGGTGTCCTCCGGGTTCAGCCCGATCTCCGCCACGACGTGCAGCCGCAGCGCGGTCTCCGGATCGCGGGACAGCTGCACCGAGACCCGCTCGGCCAGCTCGTCGTCGACCCCGCGGGCCCGCAGCAGCTCGACCAGCTCCTGGCGCTCGCCCTCGGGGTTGCGTGCGAGCTCCCGGCGCTCCTTGGCGACCTCCAGCTCGAGCTGCTCGTTCTGGGTGGTCACCGACGTGTACTCGCCCAGGGCCATGGAGACGGCGCCGGCGACCAGGCTGGCCACGCCGGAGAGGACCACGGTCTGGGCCGACGCCCCGCCGGCACCGACCCCGGAGACCAGCGCGGTGTTGGTCACCAGCCCGTCCATGGCGCCGAAGACGGCGGCCCGCAGCCATCCGCCGGAGACGTCGGCGTGCGTGTGCTCGTGCGCGTCCTCGCCGGGCAGCGCACCGGTGCTCACGTTCGGTCCGACTCCGCCCCCAGCGGGACACCCTCCTCGACCCCCGGCACCGCGGTGGCGACCGTGGGGACGCCGTCCACCCGGTCGGTGGCGGCCAGCTGCCCGCAGGCGCCGTCGATGTCCGACCCGCGGGTGTCGCGGACGGTGGTCGGCACGCCCGCGGCCCGCAGGCGGGCCACGAACTCGCGCTGGGCCGGCAGCGGGCTCGCGTCCCACTTGCTGCCCGGGGTGGGGTTCAGCGGGATGAGGTTCACGTGGGCCAGCCGCTGGGCCAGCAGCCTGCCGAGCAGGTCGGCGCGGAACGGCTGGTCGTTCACGTTGCGGATCAGCGCGTACTCGATGGAGTACCGGCGGCCGGTGCGGCGGGCGTAGTCGTCGGCGGCGGCGAGCACCTCGGCGACCTTCCAGCGGGTGTTGATCGGCACCAGGGTGTCGCGCAGCTCGTCGTCGGGTGCGTGCAGGCTGACCGCCAGGGTGGCCTGCAGGCCTTCCTCGGTCAGCTTCCGGATGGCCGGCACCAGGCCGACCGTGGACACCGTCACCGACCGCTGCGACAACCCCAGGCCGTACGGCGCCGGGGTCACCAGGGCGTCGAGGGTCTTGCGGACCCGGGCGTAGTTGGCCAGCGGCTCGCCCATGCCCATGAACACCACGTTCGACAGCCGCCCCGGGCCGCCGGCGATCTCCCCGCCGGTCATCGCCGCGGCCGCCGCGACGGCCTGGCCGATGATCTCGGCGGCGGAGAGGTTGCGGGTGAGGCCGCTCTGGCCGGTGGCGCAGAACGGGCACGCCATGCCGCAGCCGGCCTGGCTGGAGATGCACACGGTGGCGCGGTCCGGATAGCGCATCAGGACGCTCTCGACGAGGGCGCCGTCGTGCAGCCGCCACAGCGTCTTGCGGGTGCGCCCGCCGTCGGCCTCCAGGTGCCGGACGGGGGTCAGCAGCCCCGGCAGCAGCGCCTCGGCGAGGTCCGCCCGTGCGGCGGCGGGCACGTCGGTCATCCGGGCCGGGTCGGTGACCCCGGCGTAGAAGTGGCGGGCCAGCTGGTCGGCGCGGAAGGCCGGGTGCCCCAGCTCGGCGACCGCGGCGCGGGCGTCCTGCCGGGTGAGGTCGGCGAGGTGGCGCGGCGGCTTGGTGCGGCGGGGAGCGTCGAAGACGAGTGGCAGGGCAGTCATGGCGCTGCCCATGGTCCCACCCATCCGACCGCGGGGCTGCCGCCCGCGGGGTGAGATGACTCCCGCCCTCAGGGCTCGAGCGGGCTGACCCCCGTGCTCGTCGCCGTGGGGACGGCCTCCGTGGGCGCAGCCGTCCCCGTGGCGGGGGCCTCCGTCGGCGTGGCCACGGGATCGGCCGTCGTGGTGGCCTCCGGGGTCGTGCCGGTCGGGTCGGGCTGGGTCGGCACGGTCGTGGCCGGCCCAGTCGTGGTCGGCGCCGTCGTCCCCGTCGTCTCCGGGGCGGTCGTGGAGCCGGTCGGCGCGCTGGTCGTCTGCGGCGCGGTCGCCGTCCGCCCGGGGGCCGCCGTCTCGTGGACGACCGGCTGCGGCACGTCCGGGTCCAGCCCGGCGAGGTCCTCGTTCAGGACCGGCGGCTCCGCGGCCGGCGGGGCGACGACGACGGGGGCGCCGCCGGGCACGGCGGCCGGCGGCGGCGTGGCGGCGGACGGGCGCGACCGGGGAACGACGGGCGCCCGACCCGCCACACCGGTGGTGATCTTGGTCCAGACGGCGGCGGCCGAGGGCTGCGGCGTGGTCGCCACCGGATCGGTGGCCTCGACGACCGGCGTGGGAGCCGTCGGGGCGGCGGGGCCGGGCGTACGGGCTCGCCCGGGACCCGGTGTGGTGGCGGCGGCTCCACCGGCGCCCTGCCCGGCGCCCTGCCCGGCGACCTGCCCGGCGACCTGCCCGGCGCCCTGCCCGGCGTCCTGCTCGGCGGCCGCGACGGTCGGCCGCTCCGGATCGGCGGAGCCGACAGCCGAGGCCAGGCCGACGCCCGCGGCGACGAGGAGCACGGCCAGCGGGACCAGGACGCGGGCCCGCCACCGGGGGGCGACGGGCGGCGTGCGGACGGCCACGGCCTCGGCCGGCTCGGGATCCTCCGCAGCGGGCTGCTCGGGCTGGGCAGCCGGCTCGGCCGCGCGGGCCGACTCGGCGGCGAGGACCTCTGCGGCCAGGCGCAGGGCGGCACGCTCCTCCTCGTCCTGCAGGTCGGTCCGCTCGTCCTCGTCGGGACGCAGGGCCTGCAGCTCGGCCTCCAGTTCCAGCGCCGCGCGCACCAGCGCCTCGCGGGTCGGCGCCTGGCGGGCCGTCGTGTCCGCTTCCGGACCGTCGCCGTCCTCGGTCGCCAGTCCGGCGGGGCCGGTCCACTGCGGCAGCCAGACCTCGTCCCACGCCGGCGCCGGGTCGGCGGGCTCGCCCTCGCGGGGGGCGGGCACGGTCACCGGCTCTCGGTCGGCCGCGGCCTCCGTCGCCGGGAGCGCGGGCGCCGCGTCGTCCGACCGCGGCCCGGGCACCACGGTCTCCGTCGTCGTCGGAGAACCGTCCCCCCGCGCTCGTCGCGACGCCATCCGCACTCCTCCCGGCGGTCGTCGCCGGCCGCCGAGCGCGGCCGGCGTTGTCGACCGGATCCGTCCAGCGATGCTCCCGCGCGACCTCGCGCGGGCACCGCACGGCGGGCCGTCACATGTGACGACGCCGGGTCACGGGTTTGGTGCGATGTCGCCAGCCACCCGGGAGAGGTCCGCGTGCTGCCGGACCCAGGAGTGCATCGCGATCCCCGCGGCCACGCCGGCGTTCAGCGAGCGCGTCGAGCCGAACTGCGCGATGGACACGGTGAGGTCCGCGGCCGCCCGGGCCTGCGGGCTGAGGCCGGGCCCCTCCTGCCCGAACAGCAGGACGCACTCCCGGGGCAGCCCGGCGGTCTCCAGCGCGGCCGCTCCGGGACCGTTGTCGACCGCGACCAGCGCCAGGCCCGCCGCCCGGGCGTACGCGGCCAGCCCGGTCACGTCGGGGTGGTGGCGCAGGTGCTGGTAGCGGTCGGTGACCATCGCGCCGCGGCGGTTCCACCGGCGGCGGCCGACGACGTGCACCTCCGCGGCGAGGAAGGCGTTCGCCGTCCGCACCACCGTCCCGATGTTCAGGTCGTGACCGAAGTTCTCGATGGCCACGTGGAACGGGTGCCGGCGCCGGTCCAGGTCGGCGACGATCGCCTCGAGGGTCCAGTACCGGTACCGGTCGGCGACATTGCGCCGGTCGCCCGCGGCCAGCAGCCCGGGGTCGTACCGGTCGTCGTCGGGCCAGGGGCCGCCCCACGGGCCGACGCCGACCGACGTGCCCCACTCGGTCGGGCCAGGTACGGAGTCCTCGCTCATCGCCGGGCATGCTGCCATCCGGGTCCGGGACGACGGACCGCGGACGCCGGGAGGACGCACGTGCCCGCTGACCTGCTCGTGCACCTGATCACGCCCGGCGACTGGCGGGCGGCGCTCGCTGCGGGGGCGGTCCGCCCGCCGTCGCTGGTCACCGAGGGCTTCGTTCACCTGTCGGCGCCCGGCCAGGTCCACCTGCCCGCGGCCCGGCTCTTCCCCGGGCGGCGGGACGTCGTCCTGCTGGTCGTCGACCCGCGGCGGCTGACCGCGCCGGTGCGCTGGGAGCCCGGCGTCCCCGGCGACCCGGGGAGCATGCGGTTCCCCCACCTGTACGGCGGGCTGCCCACCTCCGCCGTCGTCGGCGTGGTGCCCTGGCGGGACGGCGCCGCGCCGGAGCTGCCCGGCACCGACGACGCGGCCGCCCGCGCCCGGGCGCTGATGGTCTCGCTGCCGGTCCGCCGCGCGCCGCACGTGCACGACCTGCCCGGTGGCTTCGCCGTGGCCGACCCCGCCTTGCCCCACTCGCGGGACGACAACCGGGTGCTGTTGACGGCCGCGACCGACGTCGGGGCGGTCGAGGGGCTGACGTCGGAGGCGGCAGCCCGGGCCGGCTGGCCGGCCGCCGCGGTCACCTTGCTGCACCCCGGCTCCGCGCCGGTCGCGGCCGAGCTGGAGCGGCGGGGCTGGGAGGTCTCCCCCGCCCTCGTGATGGCCCGCTGGGCCCCCTTCCCCGACGGGGCGCCGGGGCGGGTCGAGGCCGTGCCGCAGGAGGCGGTCCACCCGCTGTGGGAGGCGCAGTGGCGGCGGGAGCTGACCGGGTCCGGCGCCGGGCTGGACGAGGTGGTCACCCAACTCGTGGGCCGGGAGCACCGCACCGACCGGGTGGTCGCGGTGACCGACCTCGCCGTCCGGGAGCAGGGCCGGGTGGTCGCCGCCGCCCAGCTGCGGGTCGACGGCGCGACCGGCTGGATCGAGTCGGTCGTCACCGAGCCGGCCGCCCGCCGCCGGGGGCACGGGGACGCGCTGCTGGCGGCGGCACTGGCCGGGGCGGCGGCGGCCGGGTGCGACCTGGTGCTGCTGGAGGCGGCGGTCCTGGACTGGCCGCGGGAGTGGTACGCGCGCCGGGGGTTCTCGGTGGTGACCCGGAGCTGGGAGGCGGTCCGCCGCCGGTGAGCCCGGGTCAGACCGGCGGGACGACGACGGAGAGGACCAGCCAGGCCACCGCGGCCGAGGGCAGCAGCGAGTCCATCCGGTCCATCAGCCCGCCGTGCCCGGGCAGCAGGTTCCCCATGTCCTTGATGCCCAGGTCGCGCTTGATCAGCGACTCGCCCAGGTCACCGAGGGTCGCGGTCAGCGCGATGGTCACGCCGAAGAGCACCCCGCCCCACCAGGGGCCGGAGAAGGCGAGGGTGATCAGCAGGACCCCGACGAGCACGCACGCGGCCACCGAGCCGGCGAGGCCCTCCCACGACTTCTTGGGGCTGACCGACGGCGCCAGCGGGTGCTTGCCGAACAGCACGCCCGCGGCGAACCCGCCGACGTCGCTGCACACCACCGTGAAGATGAACGCGAGCACCCGGGCTCCGCCGTCGTCGGGCACCAGGAGCAGCGCGGCGAAGCCGGCCAGGAGGGGGACGTACAGGGCGACGAGCACGGCCGCCGAGGCGTCCCGGAGGTAGCCGACCGGGCCGTCCGCCAGCCGCCAGACCAGGACGGCGACGACGGTCAGCAGGAAGCCGACCACCAGCCCCGAGGCCCCGCGGGTCCAGGCCAGCGCCAGCATCAGGACGGCGCCGACCACGACCGGGGTCAGCGGGGGCTGCTGCCCACCGGCACGCAGGGCCCGGCTCAGCTCGACGATGCTGATCACCACGGCGGCGACGAGCACCAGCAGGAACGACGGGCGCCAGACCGCCAGCGTCACCAGGACGACGCCGCCGAGGCCGGCCCCCACGCTGACCGCGGCCGCCATGTCCCGGCCGGCCCGGCCGGGGACGCGCCGCGGCGGGGCCACGGGGTCCACCGGCGCGACGGGGTCCACCGGGACGACGGCGTCCACCGGGACGACGGCGTCCACCGGGGCGTCCGCGGACGCCGACCGGGGGGCCGGTGTCGGCCGCACGGCTCCGCGGGCACCCGGCGGCGGGACCGGGGGCCGCCCGATCCGGCGCTCCGGCGCGGCCTCGGGCAGCCCCACCGTCGCGGGACCGCTGACCGCCGCCGGGGCGTCACCGGTCCGCGGCGCGGCCAGGCCGGAGCGGCCCCGGGCAGGCTCCCGCCCCGAGCCGACGGGCTCGGGGCGGTCGTGGCGGCGGATCACGGCGGGCGTCCGGGGGCCGGGTCAGACGTCGAGCAGCTCGGCTTCCTTGTTCTTCATCGCCTCGTCGATGCTGGCGACGTGGGTGGCGGTCAGGTCGTCGAGCTCCTTCTCCGCCCGGCGGACGTCGTCCTCACCGGCCTCGCCGTCCTTGGCGATGCGGTCCAGCTCCTCCTTGGCCCGGCGGCGGACGTTGCGGATGGCGACCTTCGCCTCCTCGCCCTTGTGCCGGGCCACCTTCACCAGGTCGCGGCGGCGCTCCTCGGTCAGCTGCGGGAAGATCACCCGGATCAGCGAGCCGTCGTTGGTGGGGTTCACGCCCAGGTCGGAGTCGCGGATGGACCTCTCGATGGCGTTGAGCTGGGTGGCGTCGTAGGGCTTGATGACGGCCATCCGCGCCTCGGGGACGCTGATCGAGGCCATCTGCGGCACCGGCGTCGGCGACCCGTAGTAGTCCACGATGATCTTGTTGAACATCGAGGGGGCGGCGCGGCCGGTACGGACGGATCCGAGGTCCTCGCGGGCGACCGACAGGGCCTTGTCCATCCGCTCCTCGGCGTCGAGCAGGGTGTCGTCGATCACGGGTTCACTCCTCCTGCGGCGGCTGCCGCCGTACTGGCCGGGATGGGTTGCTGCGTGGGCGTGGGCGACGTCCGGCGATCGTCGTCCGTACCCGGTCCCCGTCGGGTCAGACCGGCTGACTGATCAGGGTGCCGATCTTCTCACCTGCGACCGCCCGAGCGATGTTGCCGTCCTTGAGCAGGTTGAACACGACGATCGGCATGCTGTTGTCCATGCACAGGCTGATCGCCGTCGCGTCGGCGACCCCGAGCTGCTTGGCCAGGACCGTGCCGTAGTCCAGGTCGTCGTACATGGTGGCGGACGGGTTGGTCCGCGGGTCGTCGTCGTACACGCCGTCGACACCGTTCTTGGCCATGAGCAGCACCTGGCAGCCGATCTCCAGCGCCCGCTGCGCGGCGACGGTGTCGGTGGAGAAGTAGGGCATCCCCGCGCCGGCGCCGAAGATGACCAGCCGGCCCTTCTCCATGTGGCGGACTGCCTTGCGCGGGATGTAGGGCTCGGCGACCTGGCCCATGGTGATCGCCGTCTGCACCCGGGTCTCGAGGCCCACCTGCTCGCAGAACGCCTGCAGGGCCAGCGCGTTCATGACCGTGCCGAGCATGCCCATGTAGTCGGCGTGCCGGCGGTCCATGCCCGCCTCGGCGAGCTCGGCGCCCCGGAAGAAGTTGCCGCCGCCCACGACGACGGCCACCTGGGTGCCGCCGTGCACGACCTCGGCGAGCTGCTCGGCGATGTTGTGCACGATGCCGCCGTCGACGCCGACCATTCCGCCGCCGAAGGCCTCACCGGAGAGCTTGAGCAGCACCCGTCGGTAGCCGCTGCCGTCGGTCGGAGCGGAGGCGGCGGGCGCGAACAGCAGGCCCTCCGGGTTGCTGGTAGCCGTCGTGTCGGTCACGTTCGTCCCTCGGGTCGGTGTCGTCTGGACCGGATCCTGCCCCATCGTCGGCGCGGGGTCCTCCGCACCGTCCGGGACGGCCACCGGCCCCGCCCCCGGAAGGGGGACGGGGCCGGTGAGATGCTGGAACTGCCCCGTCGCAGGGGCCCCCCGAGCGTGCGAGGGGCGGGGTGCGACGGGGTCCTCGAGGTCAGGCCTGGCCGACCTCGAAGCGGACGAACCGCTCGACGGTCAGGCCGGCGTCGCCGACGACCTGCTTCACGGTGCGCTTCGGCTCGGTGATGGAGGGCTGCTCCAGCAGGACGAAGTCCTTGAAGTAGGCGTTGACCCGACCCTCGACGATCTTGCTGATCGCCTGCTCGGGCTTGCCCTCCTCCTTGGCCGTCTGCTCGGCGACCCGGCGCTCGGTCTCCACCGCCTCGGCGGGGACCTCCTCGCGGGACAGGTAGCGCGGACGGGCGGCGGCGATGTGCATCGCCAGGGAGCGGGCCGCCTCCTCGTTCCCACCGGAGTACTGCACCGCGACACCGATGGCCGGGGGCAGGTCGGTGGCGCGCTTGTGCAGGTAGACCGCGGTGGTGCCCTCGAAGAAGGCGAACCGGGAGAGGACCAGCTTCTCGCCGATGCGGGCCGACTCGGCCTCGATCAGCTTCTCGACGGTCTGGCCGTCGACCTCGGTGGCCAGCAGGCCCGCGACGTCGGCCGGCTTCTCGGCGATCGCGAGGTCGAGGAGCTTCTCGGCCAGCGCGACGAAGTCGGCGTTCTTGGCGACGAAGTCGGTCTCGCAGTCGAGCTCGAGCAGCGCGCCGCCCTTGCTGACGACGACGCCGTTGGTCGTCGAGCGCTCGAGGCGCTTGCCGACGTCCTTGGCGCCCTTGATCCGCAGGAACTCGATGGCCTTGTCGTACTCGCCGTCGGCCTCGGTCAGGGCCTTCTTGGCGTCCATCATGCCGGCGCCGGTGGCGTCGCGGAGGCGCTTGACGTCGGCTGCGGTGAAGGCGGGCATGTCACTTCCTTCCGATGATTCGGGAAACGGAGCTCACGCTCCGCTTGGGCTCGCGGCGGCCCCGTCGCAGGGGCCCGCCGCCAGCTCGCGAGCGGTGGGGGGCGAGGGGGCCTTATGCGTTCTGGGCGCCCTGGGTGCCGGTCTCGGTGCTGCCGGTGGCGGGCACGCCCTCGACCGGGGCCACCTCCTCGGCGGTGACGGCCGGCGGCGCGGCCGGGGTCTCCGGCAGCTCGGTGGCCGGGGCCTCGCCGGTCTGGCCGGTGAGGAGCTCGCGCTCCCAGTCGGCCAGCGGCTCGCCGCCGCCGACGGCCGGGGCCTCGGCGCCGTCCTCGGTGCGACCGGCGTTGGCCTGCGCGGCCGAGCGGGCCATGAGGCCGTCGGCGACCGCGTCGGCGATGACGCGGGTCAGCAGCGCGGTGCTGCGGATCGCGTCGTCGTTGCCCGGGATCTTGTAGTCGACCTCGTCGGGGTCGCAGTTGGTGTCGAGGATCGCCACGACGGGGATGCCCAGCTTCCGGGCCTCGCCGACGGCGATGTGCTCCTTCTTGGTGTCCACGATCCAGACGGCGCTGGGCACCTTCTTCATGTCGCGGATGCCGCCGAGGGAGCGCTCGAGCTTGGCCTTCTCGCGGGAGAGGACCAGCTGCTCCTTCTTCGACAGGCTGACCAGCGCGCCGGTCTGCTCGAGGTCCTCGAGCTCCCGGAGGCGCTCCAGCCGCTTGAAGACGGTCTGGAAGTTGGTGAGCATGCCGCCCAGCCAGCGCTGGTTCACGTAAGGCATGCCGACGCGGGTCGCCTGCTCGGCGATGACCTCCTGCGCCTGGCGCTTGGTGCCGATGAACATGATCGAACCGCCGTGGGCGACGGTCTGCTTCACGAACTCGTAGGCCTGGTCGATGTAGCCCAGCGTCTGCTGGATGTCGATGATGTAGATGCCGTTGCGCTCGGTGAAGATGAAGCGCTTCATCTTCGGGTTCCACCGACGGGTCTGGTGCCCGAAGTGGACCCCGCTGTCGAGCAGGTTCTTCATGCTGACGACTGCCACGTGGCGCCGCCTTCCTTCTCGTGCGCGGGCGACCGGTGGCCGGGACCGCGCTGCTCGGTTGTCGCATCCGCCCCCGGTGGGGCGCTGCCCTGGTGTCCGGCCGCGCCACCGAACCCGCCGGAGAGGACGGGACCGAGGTGGCGACTGCCCCGCTGCAGCAGCGGGAAGAGGACACGCGAAGTCGGTCCACCGAAGGCGGACCGCGTGGACGAGCATACGCGCTCCTCCGAACGGCCCCGGACCGGCCGTCCCCAGCAGCGGCATCGGTCCACAGCCGGCCGTCCCGGGCTCCGGCGGGACTCCCGACGGGGCACGGTTGCCGAGGTGACCGCCCGCCACCTGCTCGCCGCGCTCGGGGCCGTCCTCGCGGTCCTGGCGGGTCCCGCCGGCGCTGCCGCCGCGCCCCTGCCGGCTGCCTCCGGCACGTGGTCCTGGCCGCTGCAGGGTCCACCGGTCGTGACCCGCTGGTTCGAGCCCCCGCCCGGCCCCTACGCGGCGGGGCACCGCGGCGTCGACCTGGCCGGCGCCGAGGGCGCCCCGGTGCTCAGCGCGGCGGGCGGCGTGGTGGCCTTCGCCGGCATGGTCGCGGGACGGCCGGTGGTGAGCGTCGACCACCCCGGCGGCCTGCGGACGACGTACGAGCCGGTGCGCGCGGTGGTCGCCGCCGGCCGGTCGGTGGCCCGCGGCGCGCCGCTGGGAGTTCTGCTGCCCGGGCACCCCGGCTGCCCCGCCGCCGCCTGCCTCCACTGGGGGCTGCGCCGGGGGGACACCTACCTGGACCCGCTGTCCCGGCTCGCACCACCACGGGTGCGGCTGCTGCCGTGGGGAGCCGGCCGACAGGTGGGGCAGGGACGGGCCGACGGCGAACGCCGAGGGCCGGCGTCGCCCCGCGTGGGGAGCGACGCCGGCCCTCGGCGTACCGCGGCTCAGCGGCCGCGCGTGCTGCGACCGGTCAGCGGTCGGCGTGCACCGTCTGGCCACGGTCGAGGGAGCGGTGGTCGTCGCCCTCGATCTCCTTGGCGAACAGGCCTGCGCCCACCGCCCACAGGATGCCGCCGACGAGGCCGATCCAGGCGCCCATCTCGGTCTGCAGCTCCGCGCCGCGCTCGAAGGCGCCCGGCGGGTCGAAGACGTAGCCGAGCGACAGCAGGACGGCGGCGATGCCGACGGCCATGGTCGTCAGGGTCAGGCCGCGGTGCTGGTTGCGGCGGGCGCGCTGCAGTGCGTAGACCAGCGCGGCGGCCAGGCCGACGCCGAGGAACGCGGTGAAGGCGATGACGGTGTCGGCCTCGTAGCCGCTCGCCGAGGTCGCCTGGTCACCGGTGGTCGACACCCAGTCGAGGTAGGTCGCGATGACGAAGACCACGATGCCGGCGATGGCGACGTAGGCGCCCGTCGGCGTCGCGCGGTCGTCGTGGTGCAGCGCGTCAGCGCCGGTGGAAGGTCGTGCGTTTGTTGCCATGGCCCGACAGTGCCCACAGCAGACCCACAGGGAAACAAGATGTGACAAGGGCAACGCCCGGCCGGGCCAGCGGGACGGCAGATGTGGCCATTCCTCTCCTCGCGAGGACGCCGGCGACGGGCGGATCCGTCGGCGCGGCGGTCAGGCCATGTCGACGAGCTTGGTGCGCAGGTGCAGGACCGCCTTGGTGTGCAGCTGGCAGATCCGGCTCTCGGTCACGCCGAGGACCCGGCCGATGTCGGCCAGCGTGAGCCCCTCGAAGTAGTAGAGGCTGACCACGACCTTCTCCCGGTCGGGCAGCTGCTCCACGGCCCGGGCCAGCAGTTGCCGGGCCTCCCCGTGCTCGGCCATCGCCTGCGGGTCGAGGGCGCTGGAGTCCTGCAGCGTGTCGACCAGGCGGGGCGCCGAGCCGTCGTCGTCGACCAGCAGCTCGTCGAGGGCGACGACGTTGACCAGGGACAGCTGGCCGAGGAACTTGCGCACCTCCTCGACGTCCAGGTCCATCGCCGCGGCGATCTCCTCGTCGGTGGGACTGCGCTGCAGCTGGCTCTCCAGCGTGGCGACCGTGCGCTCGAACTGCCGGGCCTTCATGCGCACCGAGCGCGGGATCCAGTCGGTCGACCGCAGCTCGTCGATGATCGCGCCGCGGATCCGGGCCATCGCGTAGCTCTCGAACTTGATCTCCCGGGACGGCTCGAACCGGGTGATCGCGTCGATGAGGCCGAAGGTCCCGTAGGAGACAAGGTCGGCCTGCTCGACGTGCGCCGGCAGCCCGCTCCCGACCCGGCCGGCGACGTACTTGACCAGCGGCGCGTAGTGCAGGATCAGCCGGTCGCGCAGCTCGCTGTCCCGGTCGACGACGTAGCGCGCCCACAGGTCGGCCACCGCCGCGTCCGTGCCCTCGCTGCCACCGACGTGCACTGTCGCCTCAGACACCGGACTCCCCTCCGTGCGGTCCCCGACCGCGGCATCGCCCCGTTCCCGGGACACCTTCTCAGGCCCGCGGGTGCGCCCGCGCGTGCACCGCACGGAGCCGCTCCACCGTCACGTGCGTGTAGACCTGCGTGGTGGCGAGGCTAGCGTGCCCCAGCAGCTCCTGGACGGAGCGCAGGTCGGCGCCGCCCTCCAGCACGTGGGTGGCCGCGGAGTGCCGCAGCCCGTGCGGGCCGATGTCGGGTGTCCCCGGTGCGGCCGCGACCGCCGCGTGCACCACCCGGCGCGCCTCGCGGGCGTCCAGCCGCCCCCCGCGCACACCGAGCAGCAGCGCCGGGCCGCTGCCGGCGGTGGCCAGCACCGGCCGCCCGCGGGTCAGCCAGGCGTCCACGGCGGCCGCCGCCGGTGCTCCGAAGGGGACGCTGCGCTCCTTGCGCCCCTTGCCGAGCACCCTCAGCAGCCGGCGCCCGCGGTCGACGTCGTCGACGTCGAGGCCGACCAGCTCGCCGACCCGCACACCGCTGGCGTAGAGCAGCTCGAGCACCAGGGTGTTGCGCAGCCGCAGCGCCGCCCCTTCCGGGGACTCGTCCTCGGCGGGCGTGCCACCGGCCTGCTCCAGGACGGCCCGGGCCTGCTCGGTCCCGAGGACGTCGGGGAGGGTGCGGTGGGCCCGCGGGCTGGCCAGGCGGAGGCCGACGTCCTCGGCGGTCTCACCGGTGCGGCGCAGGTGGGCGGTGAACGACCGGGCCGAGGCCGCCCGCCGCGCCGTGGTGGCGCGGCCGTCGCCACGGGTCCGGCCCGCGGCCAGCCAGCTGCGCAGGGTCGCGAGGTCCAGGTCGGCGACGGTGGTCCCGCTGCGCCGCACCAGGTGGTCCAGCAGCGAGACGACGTCACCGACGTACCCGCGCACCGTGTGGTCGGACAGGTCGCGCTCCAGCCGCAGGTGCTCCTCCCACCCGTCCAGCGACACGGCGAGGGCGGGTGGCAGCGCGGCGCGCATCTCTGCGGTCCCGGCGGCCATGCCCCGAGCGTGCGTGGGCTCCGCCGGGCGGTCAACGGGGCGCGCCGCACCGGCCCCGCCGCCGGCGGTTCAGCGCCCACTCCGCAGCCGCCGCAGCCGCCAGCCCGTGCCGGTCCACTCCACCAGGTCGGCGAGCTCGAGGGCGGGCAGCACCCGCAGCACGTCGACGGCGTCGACCCCGGCCACCGACGCCAACCGCTCCGGAGGGACGCCGATCCGCACCGGGCAGGCGTCCAGCACCCGCCGGGCGACGTCGGAGAGCCCGTCCCGCGGGTCCGCCGCCCGCTCGGCGGGCCGGGCGAGGTCGTGGCCGAACGAGCCGACGGCGTCGAGCACGTGCGCCGCCGAGGCCACCAGGACGGCCTCCGCCTCCTGGTCGCGGAGCAGCTCGTGGCAGCCCACGGACATCGCCGAGGTGACCGGCCCGGGCACCACCATGACCTGCTTGCCCAGCTTCCGCGCCCGGTGGGCGGTCGCCGCCGCGCCGGACCGGGCGGCCGCCTCGACGACCACGGTGCCCCGGGTGAGCGCGGCGATCAGCCGGTTGCGCACCAGGAAGCGGTGCTGGTGCGGCGCGGCGCCCGGCGGCCACTCGCTCACCACCAGCCCGCTGTCGGCGATCCGGTTCAGCAGCGCGCCGTTGCCGGCGGGGTACGGCCGGTCGACCCCGCAGGCGAGGACCGCGATAGTCGGCCCGCCCGCGGCCAGCGCGCCCCGGTGGGCGGCGGCGTCGATGCCGTAGGCGCCGCCGGACACCACCGTCCACCCCCGCTCCCCCAGCTGGTGACCGAGCTCGCCGGCGACGTGCTCGCCGTAGGCGGTGCAGGCCCGCGCCCCGACGACCGCCACGGCGCGGTCGGCGAGCTCGTCGAGCCGCCCCGGCCCGCGGACCCACAGCGCGACCGGCGGCACCGGGGCCACCGTCCGCGGGGACTGCTCCTTGGGGTCGTCGGGCTCCGCCGCCGTGGCGAGGGTCAGCGAGTGCAGCGGGAACGCGGGCCACTCGTCGTCCTCGGGGACGACCAGCCGCGCGCCGCACCGCTCGGCTCGACGCAGGTCGGCGAGGCTCTGATCCTGCTGCGCCCGGGCACCGACCAGCCCGAGGACCGGGGCGGGCGCGCGGCCCGACCGGATGCGGCGGACCGCCTCGAGCGGGCCCTCCCGGTCGACGAACCGCCAGAAGACGACCGATCCGGGCTCCGCGGCCCGGCTCAGCCAGGCCCGCGCGCGACGTACCGCCGGACCGGGGTCCGCGAGGTCCTCGTCGAGGGCGGTCATGCCGCTGCCCGCTGGAGTCGCATGCCCAGTGCCTCGGCGACGTGGTCGGCCCGCGGGCTGGGGGTCCCGGCGAGGTCGGCGAGAGTCCAGGCCACCCGGAGCACGCGGTCGAAGCCACGGACCGACAGCGCCCCCCGCTCCAACGCCCGCTCGGCCAGCGCGAGGGCACTGCGCGGCACGGGCCAACGCTCGCGCAGCAGCCGGCCCGGGACCTGGCTGTTGACGGCCAGGCCCGTTCCGGCCAGCCGGCTCGCCGCGGCCGACCGCGCCGCCCGCACGCGCTGGGCGACCACGGCGGTGGACTCCGGCGGCGCCAGCCCGTCCAGCCACGCCGCCCGGGTCACCGCCGGCAACTGCACCCGCAGGTCGATCCGGTCGAGCAGCGGTCCGGAGAGCCGGGACTGGTAGCGGCGCCGCTCCAGGGGGCTGCACGTGCAGGCGGCGTCGCCGGCCGCGCTCGCGCACGGACAGGGGTTGGCGGCGAGGACCAGCTGTGCCCGGCAGGGGAAGGTCGCCGAGCCCGAGGCCCGGTGGATCGTGACCTCCCCGCGCTCCAGCGGCTGACGCAGGGTGTCCAGGACCGCCCGCGGGAACTCGGGGGCCTCGTCGAGGAACAGCACGCCGAGGTGGGCCCGGCACAGCGCGCCCGGCCTGATCTGGCCGGAGCCGCCACCGACGAGCGCGACGGTCGAGGCCGAGTGGTGGGGCGCCTCGAAGGTCGGGCGGGTGACCAGCGGCGCACCCGGTGGCAGCGTCCCGGCGATCGAGGCGATCGCGGTCACCTCCAGGGAGGACCGCTCGTCCAGGGGCGGCAGCAGGCCGGGCAGGCGCTCGGCCAGCATCGTCTTCCCGGCTCCCGGCGGGCCGCTGAGGAACAGGTGGTGGCCGCCGGCGGCGGCCACCTCCACGGCCCGCCGTCCGACCGCCTGCCCGACGACGTCGGCGAGGTCGGGCCCGGGCGGGGCCGCGGGTGCTGCCGAGCGGATGTGCCCGGGGATCGGCGTCCGGCCCGCGAGGTGGGCCACCACCTGCGCCAGGCTGCCGGCGGCGAGCACCTCGATGCCCTCGACCAGCGCGGCCTCATCGGCGTTGTCCCGCGGGACGACGACGCGGCCGTGTCCGGCCCGGGCGGCCGCCAGCACCGCCGGGAGGACCCCGCGGACCGCCCGGACGCCGCCGTCGAGACCGAGCTCGCCGAGGAGCACCAGGTCCCGGACCCGGTCGGCGGGCACCACCCGGGTGCCGGCGAGCACGGCGACCGCGAGCGCCAGGTCGAACCCGCTCCCCTGCTTGGGCATGGCCGCCGGGGACAGCCCGATGGTGACCCGGCGCAGCGGGAACGCGTGCCCGACGTTGACCACCGCGGCCCGCACCCGGTCGATCGACTGCCGGACCACGGCGTCGGGCAGGCCGACGAGCACCACCGTCGGCACGCCCGGTGCCAGGTCGACCTCCACCTCGACCATCGCGCCGTGCACCCCGACCAGGCCCACGGACCACGTGCGTGCCAGCGCCATCAGAACGCGTTCCGCAGGTGGGTGACCTGGGCCGGCCCCGCCGCGGGCACCTGCACGCCCACCACGTCGAACCGCAGGTCGGGGGCATGGTGGTCGTGCGCGTCGAGCCACGCCCGCGCCAGGTGGCGCAGGCGCCGACGCTTGGCCGGCGTCACCGCCTCGGCGGGGGTGCCGAACCCGGTGCCCGAGCGGGTCTTGACCTCGCAGAAGACCAGGGCGTCGCCGTCCCGGGCCACCACGTCCAGCTCGCCGTCCCGGCAGCGCCAGTTGCGGTCCAGGACGTGCAGGCCGGAGTCGGTGAGGGCGCGTACGGCGACCCGCTCGCCGTAGGCACCCAGGGCGGCGCGCCGCCCCAGGGGTCGCTCGTCTGTGCTCACACCGCCACGGTGCTGGTCCGCACCGGCGCGCGGGTGCCCGGCGAGGGATCTGTGGACGGAGGACCCGGCTGTGGACGACGACCGGCGGTGCCCGGTCCACGCCTGTTGGGCTGGCCCGGTGACCTACCTCACTCCGGCCTCGTGCGGCTCAGGGCAGCCGGGGGCCGTCGGGCAGCTCGAGGTCGGGCTTGTCCAGCTCCTCGACGTTGACGTCCTTGAACGTCACCACCCGGACGTTCTTCACGAAACGGGCCGGGCGGTACATGTCCCACACCCAGGCATCGGAGAGGTTCAGCTCGAAGAACACCTCGCCCCCGGCCTCGCGCACCTGGAGGTCGACGCTGTTGGCCAGGTAGAACCGTCGCTCGGTCTCCACGACGTAGGAGAACTGCCGGACGATGTCCTTGTACTCGCGATAGAGCTGCAGCTCCATCTCGGTCTCGTACTTCTCGAGGTCCTCGGTGCTCATCGGGCGTGCTCCACGAGGGACGGAACTGCGGCCACGAGCCCGGCTGCGGGCAGCGGGGGCGCGGACGGGGACGACGGAGCGTCGGTCGGGAGGAGCACCCGCCCATCATCGTCCATCGCCCCGGCAGTCGGCAGCGGCAGCGTCCGCCCGGCGTGTGCCTCGCGGGCCCGTGCCACGTTGACGAAGCGCATGCGGTGCTCGGGGCACGGGCCGTGCCGGTCGAGGGCCTGACTGTGCGCGTCGGTGATGTAGCCCTTGTGCACGTCGAACCCGTACTCCGGGAAGCGCTCGTGCAGCTCCAGCATGATCCGGTCGCGGGTCACCTTGGCCAGCACCGACGCCGCGGCGACGCAGGCCGCGACCCGGTCCCCCTTCCACACGGCGAGCGTCGGCCGGCACAGCCCGCTCACCGGGAAGCCGTCGGTGAGCACGTAGTCAGGCCCGGGCTGCAGGACCCGGACGGCGCGGCGCAGCGCCTCGACGTTGGTGACGTGCATGCCCCGGGCGTCCAGGTCGGGCACCGGGATGACCACCACCGACCACGCCACCGCCCGGTCCACGACCTCGGCGTAGACCCGCTCGCGGCTGGCCGCGGTGAGCAGCTTGGAGTCGGCGAGCTCCGGCACGCGGCCCCGCCGCCCGGCGGGCAGCACGCAGGCGGCGGCCACGAGCGGCCCGGCGCAGGCACCGCGGCCGGCCTCGTCGGCGCCGGCGACCGCGGTGAAGCCCCGCTGCCGCAGCCAGCGCTCCATCGCCCACAGGGCGTCGGGGGCGCCGTCGTCGGGAGCTCGGGGAGAGGCCGGGGGTGCGGATCGGGCAGCCATCGCCTGCCGACCCTACGTCGGCCGGCGGGCGGGCAGGAGGGGGCCGGGGGACGCCGGACCCTGCCGGTCCGGGCACCGCGGTACCAGGTGCCCGGACCGACGACGGCCCTCCGGTCAGAGGCCGGAGGAGGTGAAGGAGTGCGTGCCGCAGCTGCAGGCCGGGTGGCGGGCGGAGAGCACGAGGGAGACCGCGTGCGCCCGGTCGCGGGCGCCGAGCTTGCGCAGGATCGCCTTGACGTGGGACTTGACGGTGTCCTCGCTGATGAACAGGTTCTTGCCGATCTGCCGGTTCGACTGCCCCTGGAGCAGCTCGTCGAGGACGTCGGACTCCCGCCGGGTCAGCGGCACCTCGGGCGTCACCTCGCGGGCGACCGGCTCGGCCCCGCCCTCGGTGCGCCGGATCTGCGGGTCCACCACCGTGCGACCGGCGCGGGCGGCGAGGACCGCCCAGCCGAGCAGGGTCGGGGAGGTGTTCATGAGCAGGTAGCCGCGGACGCCGGCGGCCAGCGCCTCGTTGACCACGGCCGGGTCCTCGGAGGTGGCCAGGGCCACGATCGCGATCTGCGGGAAGCGGCGGCGGAGGTCACGGCAGGCGTTGAGGGTGGCTGCCCGGCCGGAGCCGAGTTCCACCACCACGGCGTCGGGGCGGGCCGACTCGGCCAGGGTGAGCGCGCGGCGGGGCTCGCCCGGGGCACCCACGGCCTGCAGGCCCGGGGTCTCGTTGACCATGCCGATCAGCCCCCGCCGCAGGACCGGCGCATCCGCGAGGATGAGCACACGGGTCACCCCGCGGGGGGCACTGGGCATCGGTGCAGACATGGGTCCGACCTCTCCGTTCGACTTCCGGCTCTGTCAGCCATTCCATCGACCCGGAGAACGGGTTACTTGAACGCTTTATCCGACAATTCTCTAGAATTGTCCGGAAGGGGTGCGTGCGGATCGTCCCGCGCCATTCCGGGGACGTTCCCGATCAGCCGGGAAGGCTCTCCCGGCTCGGCCGGGTGTGCACCGGACGGCGGATGCGCCGCCATCCGGTGCGCGGTGGCCGGCGGGACGGCCCGGCGGCCCGGGCGCCGCGGCGACGCCGCCACGCCGTGACCGGCAGCGCGCCGGCGACCCCGAGCAGGTAGGGCACGGCCACGGCCGCGCCACCCTGCACCGGGACGCCGGCCGCCGACGCCTGCTGCGCCTGGATCTCCGGGCTGCCGATGGTGCCCATCCGGTCCAGCGGCCAGACGATCAGCGCCGCCTTGCCGATGACGTCGTCGACGGCCACCGTCCCGGCGTACTGGTCGCCCATGTGGGCCTTGGAGTCCGCCGACGCCGAGCGGTGGTCGCCCATCACCCACAGCCGGCCCTCGGGCACGGTGACCGCGGGGAAGCCCCGGGTCTCGATCGGGGTGTCCTGGTAGATGTACGGCTCGTCGAGCGGCTCCCCGTCGACGGTGACCCGCCCCTCGGGGTCGCAGCACTCCACGGTCTGGCCCGCGGTCGCGATGACCCGCTTGACGAAGTCGTCCTCGCTGGGCGGGGCGAGCCCGATCGTGCGGCCGAGGGTGAGCAGCGCGCCGGCGAACCAGTTGGTCGGCTCCGCGACGGTGATCTCCGGTGCCCAGGTGTCCGGCCCGCGGAAGACGACGACGTCGCCGGGCTCGGGCTCGCCGAACCAGTACGGCACCTTGTTGACCAGCACCCGGTCGCCGGTGCACCCGGTGCAGCCGTGCAGGGTCTGCTCCATCGACCCGGAGGGGATGAAGAACGCCTGCACGAGGAAGGTCTTCACCAGCAGCGCCAGGACGAAGGCGATGACCAGCAGGACCGGCAGCTCCTTGAGCAGCGACCCCTTCTTCGGGGGCTTCGTCCGGCCGGCGGACGACGAGTCGCTGGCGGGGTCCGGAGCGGGCTGCCCGGCCGGGCCGGCGGGGTCGTGGGTGCTCATCGCCGTCCAGCCTACGGTCAGGTGCGGCTCCGGCCGGGCGACCCGCCTGGCCAGCGGCCCGGGCGGCCCGGGCGGCATGGCCCCCGGGAACGAGAACGGGCCGGCTGCCCAGTGGCAGCCGGCCCGTTCGGGCGTCGCTGAGGTCAGCGAGCGACGACCTCGCGCTTCTCCTTGATCTTGGCGGCCTTGCCGCGCAGCTCGCGGAGGTAGTACAGCTTCGCCCGGCGGACGTCGCCGCGGGTGAGGACCTCGATCTTCTCCACCACCGGGGTGTGCACCGGGAAGGTGCGCTCCACGCCGACGCCGAAGCTGACCTTGCGCACGGTGAAGGTCTCGCGGATCCCGCCGCCCTGGCGGCGGATCACGACGCCCTGGAAGACCTGGATGCGCGAGCGGTTGCCCTCGATGACCCGCACGTGCACCTTCACGGTGTCCCCGGGGCGGAACACGGGGATGTCGTCGCGCAGCGACTCGGTGTCGAGGGCGTCCAGGGTGTTCATCGCAGCAGTCCTCAGTTCTGGCGGAAACTCGTCGGCGTACGGGCAGCGGTGTCCCGGCGTGTCCGTACCGGGAGGTCGCGCTCCACGGCCCGCGACGGAGTCGTCAGGCGCGGAGCCACCGTCGACGGGAGCCGACGGCGTGCAGCAGCTCTCTACTGTGCCACATCTTCAGCAGACGATGCGCGGCGGCCCCGTCCACCGGCCGCTCAGCAGCGCCGGGAGGGCCGTCGGGAGCTCGCGCGGGGCGAAGGACACACCGCCGGCGCCGATCTCCGCCGGGCTCCACCACCGGTGCGGCTCGTCGGCGGCCAGCTCGAGCGCCGTGCGACCCCGGCCGTCCACCTCGTGCACCACGTCCCGCAGCACGAAGAACGTCTCGCGGGAGTCGATCAGCCGGTCCCCCCACGCGGCCACGTGGCGGCGCAGCCAGACCGGGCCCTCGAGGGCGGCCGGGTCGGCGCGGAGCCCGACCTCCTCGGCCAGCTCGCGGACGGCGGCGGTGCGCAGGTCCTCGCCGTCCTCCACTCCCCCGCCGGGCGCGTACCAGAAGCGGACCGCGGCACCGCCGTCCGGCGCCGCCCCCCGGGAGCCGAGGAGCAGCAGCCGCCGGTCCGGGTCCAGCACCAGCACGCGGCTGGTCGCCCGCACCCGGGCCGCGGTCACGGCTGGGGGTCGGCGTCCAGCGCGGCCCGGTCGGCCGCGCCGAGCGCGCCCTCGGCGAGGCCGGCCAGCAGGTCGGGACGGCGGTCGGCGGTGCGCCGCAGCGACTGCTCCCGCCGCCACCGGGCGATCGCCGCGTGGTCGCCGGACAGCAGCACGGGCGGCACCTCGTGACCGCGCCAGGACGCCGGCCGGGTGTAGGAGGGCCCCTCGAGGAGCCCGTCGGCGTGCGAGTCGTACTCGACGGACTCCGCGTTGCCGACCACGCCGGGGATCAGCCGGGTGACGGCCTCGACCATCACCAGCGTCGCGGACTCCCCGCCGGCGAGCACGTAGTCACCGATCGAGACCTCGGACACCGGCCCGGAGGCGGCCGCCCACTCGGCCACGCGCTGGTCGATGCCCTCGTACCGGCCGCAGGCGAAGACCAGGCCTGGCTCGGTGGCCCACTGCGCGGCGGTCGACTGGGTGAAGGGCCGCCCGGCCGGGGTGGGCACGACCAGGCGGGTGCCGGGCGGGCGGACGGCCTCCAGCGCACGGGCCCACGGCTCGGGGCGCATGACCATGCCGGGGCCGCCGCCGTAGGGC
The DNA here is from genome assembly GCF_041028325.1 of Modestobacter sp. I12A-02662. Taxonomy (NCBI): domain Bacteria; kingdom Bacillati; phylum Actinomycetota; class Actinomycetes; order Geodermatophilales; family Geodermatophilaceae; genus Modestobacter; species Modestobacter sp. I12A-02662. The sequence goes on from NZ_JABGDE010000009.1 coordinate 50,631, forward strand.
GAGTCGTCGACGGTGCGGTGCACGTCGTCGGTCCACCGGCGCAGGTCGTGCACGCCGACGGTGACCAGCCCGCGGGCGGCCGCCTTGCCCAGCAGCGACTGGCCCAGCGGTGCGAGGTACTCCGGGAAGATCGTGACCACGTCGATCCGGAACGCCGTCACAGGTCCAGCAGCCCCTCCGGCGGGTCGACGACGACGCGCCCGCCGGGCACGTCGACGGTGGGCACCATCGCCGCGACGAACGGCACGAGCAGGTCACCGCCGTCGGGACGGCGCACGACGAGCAGGTCCGTGCCCTCGTGCCGCACCCCGGTGACCTCGCCGAGCGGCGAGCCGTCGGGCAGCTGCGCGGCCAGACCGACCAGCTGGTGGTCGTAGAAGTCCTCGGGGTCGTCGAGCTCGGGCAGGTCGGTGACCGGCACCAGGAGCTGCGTGTTGCGCAACGCGTCGGCGGACTCCCGGTCGGCGACCAGCTCGCCGTCCGGGCCGGTCAGCTGCAGCAGCAGCGTGCCGCTGTGCCAGCGCGCGGAGGCGACGGTGAGCGGCCCACGGGCAGTGGGGTCGGTGAGCAGCACCGCGCCGCTGGTGAAGCGGAGGTCGGGGTCGTCCGTGCGGACCTCGACGGTGACCTGACCACGGACACCGTGGGGCCGGCCGATGCGGCCGACCACCACGGTGTCGGGGTGGGGCTGGGCGCCGTCGGCGCCGGAGGTGCTCAGCGCCCGTCGGTGTCGACGACGTCGACCCGCAGGCCGCGGCCGCCGACACCGGTCATCACCTGGCGCAGGGCCTTCGCCGTGCGCCCGCCGCGACCGATGACCTTGCCGAGGTCGTCGGGGTGCACCCGGACCTCGAGGGTCTTGCCGCGCCGGCCGTTGACCAGGTCGACGACGACGTCGTCCGGGTTGTCGACGATGCCCTTGACCAGGTGCTCGAGCGCCTCTTCGAGCACGTCTTACTCGGCGGGGGTCTCGGCCGGGGCGCCCGCGGCAGCTCCGGAGCCGGCGGCCCCGGCGGCCTCGGCGACTGCATCGGCCGGGTCGGAGGCGGCGTCGGCCTTGGGGGCGGCCTTCTTGCGCGGGGTGGTCGCGTCGGCGGCCGGCTCGTTGCCGGCAGCGCGGGCGGCCTCCTCGTAGATGGCCTTCTTGTCGGCCTTGGGGGCCGCGACCTTCATCGGGGCCGGAGCCGGCTCGCCCTTGAACTTCTGCCAGTCACCGGTCACCCGGAGGATGGCGGCGACGGCCTCGGTCGGCTGGGCGCCGACGCCGAGCCAGTACTGCGCGCGCTCGCTGTCGACCTCGATGAAAGACGGGTCCTCCTTCGGGTGGTACTTGCCGATGGTCTCGATCGACCGGCCGTCCCGCTTGGTGCGGGCGTCGGCGACGACGATGCGGTAGTACGGCGCGCGCATCTTGCCCAGGCGCATGAGCTTGATCTTGGTGGCCACGGTGTGTGGTGTGCTCCTCGAACGCGGTGTGGTTGCTCGCCGGACGGACGCGTGGGGGTACGCCGGGGCGTAGCGATGGACACGGGCGGGGATGGTGAGAGGGCCGCCCACCGCCGTGTTCGACCGTCCATTGTGCCAGAAGAAGGACCCCGTCCTCCTCCCGCCCTCGCAAGCTCGGGCGCGAGCCTCTGGACGGGGCCGAAGAGCTAGGCCCGGACGGCGGCGAGGACGGCTGCGGCCGCGTCGGCGACCGGGACCTCGGACCGCTCCCCCGTCGCCCGGTCGCGCACCTCGACGACGCCGTCGGCCAGCCCGCGGCCCACGGTGACGATCGTCGGCATGCCCAGCAGCTCGGCGTCCTTGAACTTCACTCCGGGCGACACCTTCGGCCGGTCGTCGAGCAGGACGGTCAGCCCCGCGGCGACCAGCTCGCCGGCCAGGGTCTCGGCGTGCTCGAAGACGGCGGCGTCCTTGCCGGTGGCGACCAGGTGGACGTCGGCCGGCGCCACCTCGCGCGGCCAGACCAGGCCCAGCTCGTCGTGGGTGGACTCGGCGATGGCGGCGACCGCGCGGGAGACCCCGATGCCGTACGAGCCCATGGTGACGGTGACGAGCTTGCCGTTCTCGTCGAGCACCTTGAGGTCGAGGGCCTCGGCGTACTTGCGCCCCAGCTGGAAGATGTGGCCCAGCTCCACGCCGCGGGCCAGCTCGAGCGGGCCGGAGCCGTCCGGCGCGGGGTCGCCCGGGAGCACCTCGGCGGCCTCGATGACGCCGTCCCAGGTGAAGTCCCGGCCGGCGACCAGGTCGAAGACGTGCCGGCCCGGCTCGTCGGCCCCGGTGATCCACCGGGTGCCGGGCACGACCCGCGGGTCGACCAGGTAGCGGAGGCCGGTCTTGCTCTCGCTGCCCAGCACCTGCGGGCCGATGTAGCCCTTCACCAGGTCCGGGTGGGCGGCGAAGTCGGTGAACGGCTCGACCTCGGCCGGGGACACCTGCGCCTCCAGCCGCTTGGCGTCGACCTCGCGGTCGCCGGGCAGCCCGACGACCAGCGGCTCCCGGGTGCCGTCAGGGTGGACCAGGGTGACCACGACGTTCTTCAGCGTGTCCGCCGCGGTGTACCCGGCGTCGGGGAACATCTGCCGGGCGACGGCGACCAGCGTCTCGATGGTCGGGGTGTCCGGGGTGTCCTCGACGTGCGCCTCGGGCAGGCCGTCGAACGGGATCGCCTCCGGGACGACGGTGGTGACCGCCTCCACGTTGGCCGCGTACCCGCCGGGCGAGCGGACGAAGGTGTCCTCGCCGATCGACGTGGGGTGCAGGAACTCCTCGCTCTTCGAGCCGCCCATCGCCCCGGACATCGCGGAGACGATCACGTAGTCCAGGCCGAGCCGGTCGAAGACCCTGATGTAGGCCTCGCGGTGCGCCGCGTAGGAGCGGTCCAGCCCGGCGTCGTCGACGTCGAAGGAGTAGCTGTCCTTCATGGTGAACTCGCGGCCGCGGAACAGCCCGGCCCGGGGCCGTGCCTCGTCCCGGTACTTGGTCTGGATCTGGTACAGCGTGGCCGGCAGGTCCTTGTAGGAGCCGTAGAGGTCCTTCACCAGGAGGGTGAACATCTCCTCGTGGGTGGGGCCCAGCAGGTAGTCACCGCCCCGGCGGTCCTGGAGCCGGAAGAGGTTGTCGCCGTACTCGGTCCAGCGGTTGGTGGCCTCGTAGGGCTCGCGCGGCAGCAGCGCCGGGAAGTGCACCTCCTGCCCGCCCATCGCGTCCATCTCCTCGCGGACCACCCGCTCGACGTTGCGGAACACCCGGTAGCCCAGCGGCAGCCAGGTGAACCCGCCCGGCGCGGCCCGCCGGATGTAGCCGCCGCGCACGAGCAGGCGGTGGCTGGGGACCTCCGCATCGGCCGGGTCGTCGCGGAGGGTGCGCAGGAACAGGGTGGACATGCGAAGGAGCACGGGACGAGTCTCCCAGGCGGCAACGGGACGCCGTCGACTGGTTTCCCTCAGCCGCCCCGGCACACCGTGATCCCGGGCGGGTCAGCCGACGACGCGACCGCGCAGGACGAGTCGTTGCGGCCGCTGCAACGAGTCGAGGTCCGTGCGCGGGTCGGTCTCGTACACGACGACGTCCGCAGCGGCGCCCTCCTCGATGCACGGCAGCCCCAGCCACTCGCGGGCCCGCCAGGACGCCGCGGCCACCGCCGCCTCCGCGGGCAGCCCGGCGGCGTGCAGCGCGCGCACCTCGTCGGCGATCACCCCGTGGTCGATCCCGCCGCCGGCGTCGGTGCCGGCGAAGACCGGCACGCCGGCCTCGAACGCGGCCCGGACGACCGCGCCGCTCGATGCGTACAGCCGCCGCATCGTGGAGGCGTAGGCCGGGAACCGCTGCTCCCCCGCCGCGGCGAACCCGGGGAAGTTCTGCACGTTCACCAGCGTCGGGACGACGGCGGTGCCCCGGGCGGCCATCTCCCCCACGAGGTCCTCGGTGAGCCCGGTGCCGTGCTCGATGCAGTCGATGCCCGCGCGGATCAGGCCGGGCAGCGCGTCGGTGCCGAAGGTGTGCGCGGTGACCCGGGCACCCTCCTCGTGCGCGGCCGTGATCGCCGCGGCCACCGCGTCGTCCGGCCACTCGGGCGCGAGGTCGCCGACGCCGCGGTCGATCCAGTCGCCGACCAGCTTCACCCAGCCGTCGCCGCGGCGGGCCTGCACGCGCACCTGGTCGGCCAGCTCCGCCGGCTCCAGCTCGATCGCGAGGTCGGGGATGTAGCGCCGGGGAGCGGCCAGGTGCCGGCCGGCGCGGATGATGCGCGGCAGGTCCTCGTGCTCGTCGAGCACCCGGGTGTCGACCGGGGACCCGCAGTCGCGCAGCGCCAGCACCCCGGCGTCCCGCTCCGCCAGCGCCTGGCCCCGCAGCCCCTCGACATCGGCGACGTGCACGCCACCGCGGCCGATCCCGACGTGGCAGTGCGCGTCGACCAGCCCGGGCAGCAGGAAGCCGCCCCGGCTGACCGTCTCGGCGCCGGGCACCGGCTCGAAGGTGATCCGCCCGTCGCGCACCCACACGTCGCGGTGCACGCCCTCGGGCAGGACGACGCCGGAGAGGTGCAGCGCGGGACCGGTCACTGCTCGGGCCGGTCGTCCTTGAACTTGCTGAAGTCGAGCTTGCTGAGGTCGGGCATCCCCTGGCCGGGCGGCAGGCCGGGCAGCCCGCCGGGCAGCTGGCCGCCGGGGAACTGCCCCGGCAGCCCACCGGGGAAGCCGCCGGCGCCGGGCGGGCCGATCGGCCGCCGCGCCGGGCCGCCCTTGCCCTTCCCCTTGCCCTTCTTGCCCTTGCCGCGCGCCTGGACCTGGTTCTGCCGGCCCCGCTGCTTCTTCGACATCGGGCCCATGCCGGGCAGACCCATGCTCCCGGCCATCTGGCCCATCATCTTCTGCGCCTGGACGAAGCGCTCCAGCAGCTGGTTGACGTCGGTGACGCTGACGCCGGAGCCGTTGGCGATGCGCACCCGCCGCGACGCATTGATGATCTTGGAGTTGACCCGCTCCTCGGGCGTCATCGAGCGGATGATCGCCGCGGTGCGGTCCAGGTCGCGGTCGTCGACCTGCGCGAGCTGCTCCTTCATCTGCCCGGCCCCGGGCAGCATGCCGAGCAGGTTGGCGATCGGCCCCATCTTGCGGATGGCGAGCATCTGCTCGAGGAAGTCCTCGAGGGTGAAGCCCTCGCGGGAGGCGAGCTTGCCGGCCATCTTCTCGGCCTGGTCGGCGTCGAAGGCCTGCTCCGCCTGCTCGATCAGGGTCAGCACGTCGCCCATGCCGAGGATGCGCGAGGCCATCCGCTCGGGGTGGAAGACGTCGAAGTCGGCCAGCTTCTCGCCGGTGGAGGCGAACATGATCGGCTGGCCGGTGATGTGCCGGACCGACAGGGCGGCGCCACCGCGGGCGTCGCCGTCGAGCTTGGTGAGGACGACCCCGCTGAAGCCGACCCCCTCCTGGAAGGCGGTCGCCGTGGTCACGGCGTCCTGGCCGATCATCGCGTCGACGACGAACAGCGTCTCGTCGGGGTGGACGACGTCCCGGATCGCGGCGGCCTGCGCCATCATGTCCGCGTCGATGCCCAGCCGGCCGGCGGTGTCGACGACGACGACGTCGTGCATCGTCCGCCGGGCGTGGTCGATGGACGCCGCGGCGACGGCCACCGGGTCGCCCACCCCGCTGCCCGGCTCGGGGGCGAAGACGTCGACGCCCGCCTGGCCGGCGACCACCGACAGCTGCTGGACGGCGTTGGGGCGCTGGAGGTCGGCCGCCACGAGCAGCGGGGTGTGCCCCTGCGCCTTCAGCCACCGGCCGAGCTTCCCGGCGAGGGTGGTCTTCCCGGCGCCCTGCAGACCGGCGAGCATGATCACCGTCGGCGACTGCTTGGCGTAGCGGATCCGCCGGGTCTCACCACCGAGGACGGCGATGAGCTCCTCGTTGACGATCTTGATGATCTGCTGGGCCGGGTTCAGCGCCTGGGAGACCTCGGCCCCGCGGGCCCGCTCCTTGACCGAGGCGATGAAGGAGCGGACCACCGGCAGGGCCACGTCGGCCTCGAGCAGCGCGATCCGGATCTCGCGCGCGGTGGCGTCGATGTCCTCGTCGGAGAGCCGGCCCTTGCCGCGCAGACCGGTGAAGACCTTGTCCAGGCGGTCGGAGAGGGTCTCGAACACAACACGTCCTCAGGCAGTCGGGCGTGCAGCCGCCGTCCGGCCGCAGCCGGGACGGACCGGCTCGGGCTCCCGGGGCCACCCCGGGGCCGTCACGCCACCTGGTCCCAGCGTAGTGGCCCCCCGGCACGGGCCCGCCGCGAACTCGGGAGCGGGGGCAGCGGAGCCCTCCTCAGGCGGCGCGGTGCCAGGCGCGCACCTCGACCGGGTGCGCGTCCCCGCCGGTGTAGGCAGCGCCGCAAGCGGTGCAGACCCACTCGGGGCACTCGCCGCCGTCGTCGGTGTGGCCGTCTCCGCAGGGCGGCTGCTCGAAGTCGGTGTCCTGGGCACAGGTGGGGCAGGGCCAGGTGCGGAGCTCCATGGGGCTCCCCCTTCCGTCGTCCGTCGATCTCGGCACCGGCTCGTCGTCCGGCACCCGGAACGTCTCACGGGGGTCCGACAGAACCGGGCACCTCCGACTCCGGCGTGTCGTGCTTGACCGCGACCGATCTGGATGGCAGAGCCACAGTGCAGGCCCACCCGTCCCTGTCGTACCCACGGGGCACGATGACCGGCCGTGGGAGTTCAACCACCACGGACCGCAGTACGCCGGGATCCGCGACGGGTCCGGGGGGTCCGCTCCCGAGGTGGGGGGTCTGGCCCTCGGGACGGAGGTCCGCACCGGCGGTCCGCTCGTGCTGCTGTACTCCGCCGACCTGTACCGGACCCTCGCCGCGGTCACCTCCGCCGGTGGCCGGGTGGTCAACGGCCCCTACGGGTTCCCGGGCGGCCGTCGGTTCCACCTCCAGGACCCGAGCGGCAACGAGCTCGGCGTCTGGGCGGACGCCTGAGCTGCAACTGCTCAGGCGTCCGCGGCGCCCAGCACCGCCGGGTCGGGGGCCACCCCCCGGGCGGCGGCGGTCAACGCCACCTCCAGCCGCCGTCGACGCTCCGGGCTCATCGCCGTCCCCGCCGGGTCGCACACGTAGAAGGAGTCCAGCGCGTCGGCTCCGAGGGTCTCGATCCGCGCCGAGGTGACGTCGAGGCCCTCGTCGGCCAGCGCGGTGGTGAGCTGGTAGAGCAGGCCGGCCCGGTCGCCGGCGCGCACCTCGACGATGGTGCTGGCCGCTCCCGCCACCTCCGCGTCGTGCCAGGACACCCGCGGCGCGGCCGACCGGGCGCCGTCCTCGCGGTAGTCGACCTCCCGCTGCCGCAGCCGCTCCGCCAGCGGCAACGTGCCCTCCAGCGCGGCCCGCAGCCCGTCGGCCAGGATCTCGGGCACCGGCACGCGGCCGAACCGCGGACGGACGGCGAAGATCGACGTGGCCCGCCCGTCCGCCACCGAGATGCTCGCCGCCCGGACGTCGAGCTGGTTGAGCGCCAGGACGCCGGCGCAGCGGCTGAACAGGCCGGGTCGGTCGGGGGCACCGAAGGTGACCTGCTGTCCGTCGGCGACGGTCTGCAGCCCGACGGTGACCGCGCCGCCGGGCTCCGGCACCCCCGGCGCCGCAGTGGTGACCTGCGGCTCGGTCGGCTCCAGCACCGGCCCGGGTGCCGGCGCGGCCACCAGGTGCGCGTGCACCCGGGCCACCAGCGCCGCGACCAGGTGCGCCTTCCACGGTGACCACGCCGAGGCGCTGGTCGCCGCGCCGTCGGCCTGGGCCAGGGCGTGCAGCAGCTGCAGCACCCCCGGGTCGCCTCCGATGGTGTCGGCGACGCGTTCGACGGTCGCCGGGTCGTCGATGTCACGGCGGGTGGCCGTCGCCGGCAGGAGGAGGTGGTGCCGCACCAGCGAGCCCACCACCGCCACGTCCGGTGGCGAGAACCCCATCCGGGCGGCCACCTCCGTGGCGATCACCTCCCCGACGACGCTGTGGTCACCGGGTCGGCCCTTGCCGATGTCGTGCAGCAGCGCGCCGACCAGCAGCAGGTCCGGGCGGTCGACGTCCCGGGTGAGCTCCGCGGCCGCGGCCGCGGCCTCCACCAGGTGCCGGTCGACGGTGAACCGGTGCCACGGGTGCCGCTGCGGCAGCGACCGGACGCGGTCCCACTCCGGCAGCATCCGCGCCAGCAGGCCCTCCTGGTCCAGCTGCTCGAGCACCGGGACCGCGCTGCGGCCGCTGGCCAGCAGCCGCAGGAAGGACCAGCGGACCTCCGGCGGCCAGGGCTCCGGCAGCGGCGGCGCGTGCACGGCGAGCACCTTGAGCGTGTACGGGGAGAGCAGCAGGTCGGCCCGGGCGGCGGCGGCCGCGCCCCGGAGCACGAGCCCGGGGTCGGCGGCCGGGCGGGCGTCACGGGCGAGCACCACCTCCTCCCCCTGGCGGACCAGCCCCTCGGCGAGCGGCTCCCGGCGCACCCGCCGGTAGCGACCCCGCGGCCGGCGCACCAGGGCGGCGTCGACCCGTCGCCACGTCTGGTCGGCCATGAACGCCAGCCGTCGGCCGGCCAGGCTCACCCGGCGCAGCAGCGCGTCGTCGTCGGACAGCCCGAGCGCCTCGGCGACGCCCCGCTGCTCCTGCCGGACCAGGACGACGGAGGCCCGCCCCGTCGCGCGCTGCAGTGCGTCGCGCGCGTCGAGCAGGAAGGTGTAGGCCTCGCCGGCGTCGGCCGGCGGCTCGTCGGCGAGCTGCGCCGCGGCCAGCGCGCGCAGCACCTGCCCCTCGCGCAGCCCGCCGTACGCCTCCTTGAGGTCCGGCTCCAGCAGGAAGCCCAGCTCCCCCACCTGCCGGCCCCGGGCCCGACGCAGGTCGCGCAGCTGCGGCAGCAGGCGCGAGGCGTGCTGACGCCAGGCGCCCAGCGTCGCCGCCCGGAGCGCCGCGGTGACCTCCGGGTCACCGGCGACGTGCCGGGCGTCGAGCAGGCCGAACCCGGCCTTGACGTCGTCCCCGGCGACCGCGACCGCCTCGGCGATGGTGCGCACCGAGTGGTCCAGCCGCAGCCCGGTGTCCCAGATCGGGTACCAGAGCGCGTCGGCCAGGGCCGCGATCTCCGGGCGCCCGTCGTGGACCAGGACGAGGTCCAGGTCGCCGTGCGGCGGTGGTTCCCGACGTCCCAGGCTGCCCACCGCGACCAGGGCGACCCCGAGCTCCACCGGGCCGGCGGGCGCCGCGCCGCGCCGGCGGGCGGCGCGGGGCGTGCCGGAGAGCGCGTCGGCGAGCAGACCGGACAGCCAGCCGTCGATCGCCTCCACGCGCTCGGCGCGGCTGAGGCGGGGCAGGGCGGGGAGGTCGAGCACAGGCACCTCTCGGTCGTCCGGGTCCAGGTCGGGAGCGGGGGGAACGGCGCCGGCCGGGATGGCGGTCCCCCGCCACCCCGGCCGCCGTCCGGACTCGGTGTCGGCCCCGTCCCGAGACTCACCCGAGCTTGCGAGGGATGAGGAGGACGGGGTCCTCACTCAGAGCGCGTCGTCCCCACGCTCACCGGTGCGGACCCGGACGACCTCGTCGATCGTCGTCACCCACACCTTGCCGTCGCCGATCTGACCGGTGGAGGCCGCCTCGACGACCGCGTCGACGACCCGCGCCGCGTCCAGCTCGCTCACGACCACCTCGATGCGCACCTTCGGGACGAAGTCCACCTGGTACTCGGCGCCGCGGTAGACCTCGGTGTGCCCACGCTGACGGCCGAAGCCCTGGACCTCGCTGACCGTCAGGCCGGCGATGCCGATCAGCTCGAGGGCGTTCTTGACGTCGTCCAGCTTGAACGGCTTGACGATCGCGGTGACCAGCTTCATGCCCGGGTCCCTTCCGTGTTGCGGGCCAGTGCCTGAGCCGGGGCGTGCGCCTGGCCGGCCAGTGTCGGGGTGCTCCCGCCGCCTCCCAGCGAGGCGAGGTCGTACCCGGTCTCAGCGTGCACGACGCTGTCGATCCCGGTCGCCTCGTCCTCGGCCGAGAGCCGGAAGCCGATGGTCTTCTGGATGGCCAGGCCCAGCAGGTAGGAGATGACGAAGGAGTACACGAGGACGGCGAGCGCACCGGCGGCCTGACGCCACAGCTGGTCCAGCCCGCCGCCGTAGAACAGACCGCTGACCCCCGCCGTCGCGGCGTCGGAGGCGAACAGACCCACTGCCAGGGTGCCCCACAGACCGCCGACGAGGTGCACACCGACGACATCGAGCGAGTCGTCGTAGCCCAGCTTGTACTTCAGGCCCACCGCCAGGGCGCACAGGACGCCGGCGATGGCACCGACGAAGATCGCCCCCACCGGGGTCACCGAGGAGCAGGCGGGGGTGATCGCCACGAGGCCGGCGACCACACCCGAGGCGGCGCCGAGCGAGGTGGCGTGCCCGTCGCGGATCTTCTCGGTCAGCAGCCAGCCCAGCGTCGCGGCGGCGGTGGCGACCAGCGTGGTGACGAAGACCTCGGCGGCCTGGCCGTTGGCCGACAGGGCCGAGCCGGCGTTGAAGCCGAACCAGCCGAACCACAGCAGGCCGGCACCGGCCATGACCAGCGGCAGGTTGTGCGGTCGGATCGGGTCCCGGCCGAAGCCGCGGCGCTTGCCGAGGACCAGGGCGAGGGCGAGGCCCGCGGCGCCGGCGTTGATGTGCACCGCGGTGCCGCCGGCGAAGTCGATGGCCAGCAGGTCGTTGGCGATCCAGCCGCCGACCTCGGACTCAGCCCCGTCGAAGGAGAAGACCCAGTGGGCGACCGGGAAGTAGACGACGGTGGCCCAGATGCCGGCGAAGACCATCCACGGGCCGAACTTGGCCCGGTCGGCGATCGCACCGGAGATCAGCGCGACGGTGATGATCGCGAAGACCGCCTGGAAGCCGACGAAGGCCAGCGAGGGGATGGTGAAGACGAGGCTCTCGGGGGCGAAGGCCCCGTCGACGCCGGCCGTGCCGATCAGGCCGGACAGGCCGAAGAACTCGAACGGGTTCCCGAGCAGGCCGCCGCCGACGTCGTCGCCGAAGGCCATCGAGTAGCCGTAGAGGACCCACAGCACGCTGATGAGCGCCAGTGCGCCGAAGCTCATCATCATCATGTTCAGGACGCTCTTCGCGCGGACCATGCCGCCGTAGAAGAGCGCCAGACCGGGGGTCATCAGCAGCACCAGGGCGGCGCTGGTCAGGACCCAGGCGGTGTCGCCGGTGTCCACGGCAACCTCCTGAGGGATCGGTGGCGAGGGGCCACGCTGGGCGTCCGCCACCACGTGGCGTGGCGGGCCGGACGACGTCCCGGGTGGCCCGAGGACGTGGGGAACACCGTGCCGACGCCGTGTTTCCGGACACGTCGTGGACCTGTTTCCGGGCGGTGAACTCCGGAGGGCGTGTCCCGTCGCGTGTTCCGATCGTGTTGCGGGTCGGCTGCGGTGACCCTGGGCACGGCCGGATGGGGCCCTGTTGCAAGCTGGGTGCAACTGCGAAAGACATGCAATAAGATCGCGGCGGCGGTTCCGCTCGATCGGCTGCGCCGTCCACGACCCGACGTCCGGAGGCCCGCGTGCACGTCCCCGATGGCTACCTCGACGCGGCGACCACCGCCGGCACGGCCGCCGTGGCCGCTGCCGGGGTCGCGATCGCCCTGCGGGGCGCGCGCCGCGAGCTCGACGAGCGCACCGCCCCGATGGCCGGCCTCACCGCCGCCTTCGTGTTCGCGGTGCAGATGATGAACTTCCCGGTCGTCTACGGCACCAGCGGCCACCTGATCGGCGGCGCGCTGACCGCGGTGCTGGTCGGCCCGTGGACTGCGGTGCTCTGCATGACCGTCGTCCTGCTCGTGCAGGCACTGGTCTTCGCCGACGGCGGGCTCACCGCGCTGGGCACCAACGTCACCCTCATGGCCCTGGTCGCCGTCGCCGCCGGGTACGGCATCTTCGTCGGGCTGCGCCGGGTGCTGCCCGCCGGCCGCACCGGCGTGCTCACCGCGGCCGGGGTCGGCGCCTTCCTCTCCGTCCCGGCCGCCGCGCTGGCCTTCGTGCTGCTCTTCGGCGCCGGCGGGGTCGCCGACGTCCCGCTCGGCTCGGTTGCCGCCGCGATGGGCGCGGTCCACCTGCTGATCGGCCTCGGCGAGGCAGCCATCACCGTCGCCGTCCTGGGTGCCGTCCTCGCGGTCCGGCCCGACCTGGTCCGCGGCGCACGCGGCCTGCAGGTCGCCCCCGAGCTCGCGCCCCGCCCGTCGGCCGCCCAGCCGCTGGACGTCCGGTGAGCGCCCCGCGCCGCCGGACCCGGGCCTTCCTGCTGGCCGGGATCCTGGTCGCCCTGCTGATCGCCGGGGTCGGCAGCTACTACGCCAGCTCCTCGCCCGACGGGCTGGAGGCCACCGCCGCCGAGCAGGGCTTCGACTCCACCGCGCGGGACAGCGCGACCGCCGGCTCGCCGCTGGCCGACTACGCCACCGCCGGGATCGACTCCGCCCGGCTCTCCGGCGGGCTGGCCGGGGTCGTCGGCGTGCTGCTGGTGCTCGCGCTGGCCGGCGGGCTGGTGATGGTGGTCCGCCGTCGCGACGACCGGGCTGCCGTCCCGACGCGCGACTGAGGTGGGCGCCGGGCACGCGCACGGGGGGCTCGCGGCGGCCTACGTCGCCGGGAACAGCACGGTGCACCGGCTGGAGCCGCACACGAAGCTGGTCGCCGTGCTGGCGTTCGCCCTCGTCGTGGTGCTCACCCCGGTGGACGCCGGCTGGGCTCCGCTGGCCTACGCCGGCTTCCTCGCCCTGCTGCTCGGAGTGGCCGCCGTCGCGCGGGTGCGGCCCGGCCGGCTGCTGCGCGGCCTGGCCGTCGAGATCCCCTTCGTGCTGTTCGCCCTGCTGCTGCCGTTCGTCTCCCGCGGGCCGCGCACCGACGTCCTCGGGGTGTCCCTCTCCGAGAGCGGACTGGCCGCCGGCGGCAGCATCCTGGCCAAGGCGACCCTGTCGGTGCTCGCCGCCACCCTGCTGGCCGCCACGACCGAACCCCGGGCGCTGCTCCGCGGGCTGGAGCGGCTGCGCCTGCCCTCGGTGCTGGTCCAGATCCTGACGTTCATGATCCGCTACGCCGACGTCATCGGCGGCGAGCTGCGCCGGATGAAGGTCGCCCGGGAGTCCCGCGGGTTCCGCGGCCGGCACGTGGGAGCGCTGAAGGTGCTCGGCCCCGCGGCGGGCTCGCTGTTCATCCGCTCCTACGAGCGCGGCGAGCGCGTCCACCTCGCGATGCTGTCCCGCGGCTACACCGGCCGGCTGCCCACCGGTCCGGTCGCCGTCGTCGGCGGCCGCGCCTGGGCCACGGCGCTCAGCCTGCCCCTGGCTGCGGCCGCCGTGCTGGCAACGGGTTCACTGCTGGGGTGAGCACTCCCCCGTCCCTGCTCGTGGAGGACCTGGCCTTCGCCTACCCCGACGGGCACCAGGCGCTGTTCGGCGTCGACCTGCGGCTGCAGCAGGGCGAACGGGTGGCGGTGCTAGGCCCCAACGGCGCCGGCAAGACCACGCTGGTGCTGCACCTCAACGGGATCCTGCGCGGCGGGCGTGGCCGGGTGACCGTGGGCGGGCTGCCGGTCGAGGACCGGAACCTGGCCGAGATCCGCCGCCGGGTCGGGATCGTCTTCCAGGACCCCGACGACCAGCTGTTCATGCCGACGGTCGGCGAGGACGTCGCCTTCGGGCCGCGGAACCACGGGCTCCCCGAGCCCGAGGTGGCCCGCCGGGTCGCCGACGCGCTGGCCGTCGTCGACATGGCCGACGTCGCCGACCGGCCCCCGCACCACCTGTCCTTCGGCCAGCGCCGCCGGGTCGCCGTCGCCACCGTGCTGTCGATGCGACCGGAGATCCTGGTGCTCGACGAGCCGAGCAGCAACCTCGACCCGGCCGGCCGGCGGGAACTGGCCGAGGTCATCGAGCCGCTGCCGGTGACCCTGCTGATGGTCACCCACGACCTGCCCTACGCGCTGCAGCTGTGCCCCCGGTCGGTGGTGCTCGACGGGGGCGTGGTCGTCGCCGACGGCCCGACCCGTGAGCTGCTCGGCGACCCGGCGCTGCTCGCCGCCCACCGGCTGGAGCTGCCGTTCGGGTTCGACCCGCACGCCGTGCCCTGACCCGGTGCAGCGGAGACCGGCGTGGCAGCGGCCGGCACCCTGACGACCCGGGTGATCCCGTCCGCCTACATCCTCGCTGTCAGCCGACGAGCGCCTCGGCGAACGCCTTCGGCTCGAACGGCGCCAGGTCGTCCGGCCCCTCCCCGAGGCCGACCAGCTTGACCGGGATGCCGAGCTCCCGCTGGACGGACACCACGATGCCGCCCTTCGCCGTGCCGTCCAGCTTGGTCAGCACGATCCCGGTGACGTCGACGACCTCGGTGAACACCCGCGCCTGCACCACGCCGTTCTGGCCGGTCGTGGCGTCGAGGACGAGCAGCACCTCGTCGACCGGACCGTGCTTCTCCACCACCCGCTTGACCTTGCCGAGCTCGTCCATCAGCCCGGACTTGGTGTGCAGCCGGCCGGCGGTGTCGACCAGGACGCAGTCGACCTCCCCCTCGATGCCGGTGCGCACCGCCTCGAAGGCGACCGACGCCGGGTCGCCGCCCTCCCGGCCGCGCACGGTCAGCACCCCGACCCGCTCCCCCCAGGTCTCGAGCTGGTCGGCGGCGGCCGCGCGGAAGGTGTCCGCGGCACCCAGCACGACGCTCTTGCCGTCGCCGACGAGCGCCCGGGCGATCTTGCCGACCGTCGTGGTCTTGCCGGCGCCGTTGACCCCCACGACGAGGACGACGGCAGGCCGCCCGTCGTGCCGGTCGGTGGCCAGCCGGCGGTCGAGGTCCGGCCCGAGGGCGGTGGACAGCTCGCGGACGACGAGCTCCCGCAGCTCCGGCCCGGAGGCGGTGGCCAGGACCAGGCTCTGGGTGCGCAGCCGCTGCACGATCTGCGTGGTCGCGGCGACCCCCACGTCGGCGGCCAGCAGCGTCTCCTCGATCTCCTCCCAGTCGTCCTCGGTGAGCTTCTCCCGGGCGAGCACGGTGAGCAGCCCACGGCCCAGGGACGACTGCGACCGCGCCAGCCGGGACCGCAGCCGCACCAGCCGGCCGGCGGAGGGCGGTGGTGTCTCGAACACCAGCCCGGGCTCCGGCTCGGCCGGGGGGAGCTCCACCGGCGGAGCCGTCGGCGGCTCCACGAGGTCGGCCGCGGTCGCGCCCGAGGGCGCGCCCGGCGCCGTGTCGGTGCCCGGCTGCGGCGGCCGGGGACGGGTCAGGGTGGTACCTGCGGCTGCGTCGCTGTCCAGCCGGGTGGTGCGCCGGCCGCGGTTCACCAGGAGGCTGATCCCGGTGATCAGGGCGACGACGAGGATCGCGATCGCGATCAGCACGAACTCCATGGGACCGATCCTCCCAGCCCGCGCCCGGCCCCATCCGGGTGACGGGCTGAGCCGGATCACAGACTGATGAGGCAGGCTGTCCGCCATGCCCGACACCGCCGGCCCGACCCCACTGCTCCTGCTCGGGCCGCTGCTGCGCCACGTGGACCCGGTGTCGGCCACGATCTGGGTGGAGACCGACCGGTCGTGCGTGGTGGAGGTGCTCGGCCGCACCGCCGACACCTTCTGCGTCAACGGCCACCACTACGCGCTGGTCGTCGTCGAGGACCTGGAGCCGGGCAGCGCCACGCCGTACGAGGTGCACCTGGACGGGCGCCGGGTCTGGCCGCCGGCGCACTCACCGTTCCCGCCCAGCCGCATCCGCACCGCCGGGCGGCCCGGCCCGTTCCGGGTGGCCTTCGGGTCGTGCCGCTACGCGACGCCGTCGACCGTCGACCTGCGCGACGGCATCCCCCCGGACGCGCTGGACTGCTACGCCGGGCAGCTCGTCGCGATGCCCGAGGACCAGTGGCCCGACGCCCTGGTGCTGCTGGGCGACCAGGTCTACGCCGACGAGGTCACCCCGGCGACCCGGGAGTGGATGGCCGCCCGCCGGGACCTCTCCCAGCCGCCGGGGACGCAGGCCGCGGACTTCGAGGAGTACACCCGGCTGTACTCCGAGTCCTGGAGCGACCCCCAGGTGCGGTGGCTGCTGTCCACGATCCCGTCCTCGATGGTCTTCGACGACCACGAGATGATCGACGACTGGAACACCTCCGCCGCCTGGCGTGCGGAGGTGACCCCCTCCGACTGGTGGCACCGGCGGATCTGCGGCGGGCTGGTGAGCTACTGGGTCTACCAGCACCTGGGCAACCTCTCGCCGAACGAGCTGGAGAAGAACGCCAGCTGGCAGGCCATCCAGGCCGCCGAGGACGACGACGCCGGCCCGATGCTCGACGAGATGGCCAGGGCCGCCGACCAGGAGCCCGACAGCATCCGGTGGAGCTACGTCCGGCACTGGGGTGAGGCGCGGCTGATCATGGTGGACACCCGGGCCGGGCGGGCGCTGCAGGAGGACGACCGGAAGATCGTCGACGACGTCGAGTTCGACTGGGTGGAGGCCGCGGTGCGCCGTGCGGTCGAGGACGGCGTCGACCACGTGCTCATCGGGACCTCGCTCCCCTGGCTGCTGCCGCACGCCGTGCACGACATCGAGCGGTGGAACGAGACCCTGTCCGTGCGCCACCACGGCCGGCTCCTCGGCCGGCTGATGGAGAAGCTCCGGCAGGGCGCGGACCTGGAGCACTGGGCCGCGTTCGGGCAGTCCTTCGAACGGCTCGGCGCGGCGTTGCTCGCCGTCGGCCGGGGCGAGCACGGGTCGGCGCCGGCGACCGCGCTGGTGCTGTCCGGCGACGTCCACCACGCCTACGCCGCGGAGCTGGTGTCCCCGGACGGCGTGGCGACCCGGGTGCACCAGCTGACCGTGTCCCCGCTGCACAACGCGGCGCCGCACGCGATCGAGGTCGGGTTCAAGGTCGGCTGGAGCCGCTCCGCCCGCACCCTGACCGGCCTGCTCCGGCGGCTGGGCCGGGTGGAGCCGAGCGAGCTGGCGTGGCGCAAGCAGTCCGGGCCGTTCTTCGGCAACGAGCTCGGTGAGCTGGTGCTGCACGACCGCGACGCCCGGTTCCTGCTGTGGGCCACCAGCCGGGAACCGGACGGCACGCCGCGCTTCACGCAGGTGCTGGACACCCGGCTCTCGTGACCGCGATGACTTCCGTGCGGTTGGTCACCTTCAACATCCACCACGGCGTCGGGGACGACGGGCGGCACGACCTGCCCCGGCTGGCCCGGCTGCTCGCCGACGCCGACGCCGACGTCATCTGCCTGCAGGAGGTCGACCGGCACTTCGGGGACCGCAGCGAGGACGTCGACCAGGCCCTCCTGCTCGCCCGGGGGCTGGACATGGAGCTGATCTGGGCGCCGTCGATCGACCGGCCGCACTCGGACCCGGCGACGGGCCGGCGCCAGTACGGCAACGCGGTGCTGTCCCGGCTGCCCGTGCTCGTCCACACGGTCCACCCGCTGCCCGGCGGGGGTGAGCCGCGCAGCGCGCTGCGCGCCCTCGTGGCCCTGGACGGCGCCCCGCTGTGGGTCACCACCACCCACCTGTCCAGCCGGTCCGCGGCCGACCGGGCGGCGCAGGCTGCGGCGGTGGCGGCGCTGCACCCCGGGCCGGAGGAGCCGGGGGTCGTCGTGGGCGACCTCAACGCCGACGCGGACGCGCCGGAGCTCGGTGCGCTGCGCGAGCGGTTCACCGACGCGTGGCGGGCGGCGTCCACCCGGACCGACCAGGCCGGCACCTTCTCGCTGCACCGGGACGCGGGGCTCACGCACCCGGCCCGCCGCCCCCGGGTGCGGATCGACCAGGTGTGGGTGAGCCACGGGGTGACCGTCCGGGACGCCGCCGTGCTGGACGGCGCGGGGACGTCGGACCACCACGCACTGCTGGTCGACCTCGACGTCAGCTTCACCGCCCCGCGCGGCTAGGAGGCGCGGAGCTCCCGGAGGCGCTGGCTGATCACGCCGGTGATGCCGTCGCCGCGCATGCTCACCCCGTAGAGGGCGTCGGCGATCTCCATGGTCCGCTTCTGGTGGGTGATGACGATCAGCTGCGAGGTGTCCCGCAGCTGCTCCACCAGGGTCAGCAGCCGGCCCAGGTTGACGTCGTCCAGCGCCGCCTCGACCTCGTCGAGGACGTAGAACGGCGAGGGCCGGGCCCGGAAGATGGCCACCAGCAGCGCGACGGCGGTCAGCGACCGCTCGCCGCCGGACAGCAGGGACAGCCGCTTCACCTTCTTGCCCGGCGGGCGGGCCTCCACCTCGACGCCGGTGGTGAGCAGGTCCTCCGGGTCGGTGAGGGAGATCCGCCCCTCCCCGCCGGGGAACAGCGTGCCGAAGACCTCCGCGAACTCCCGCTGCGTGTCGGCGAACGCCGCGGCGAACACGTCGTGGATGCGCGCGTCGACCTCGCGGACGACGGTGAGCAGGTCGCGGCGGGTGGCCTTGAGGTCCTCGAGCTGGGTGGCCAGGAACGTGTGCCGCTCCTCCAGCGCCGCGAACTCCTCCAACGCGAGCGGGTTGACCTTGCCCAGCGCGGCGAGGTCGCGCTCGGCCCGGGCGGCCCGGCGCTCCTGGGCCGACCGGTCGTAGGGCACCGGCTGCGGCTCGGCCTCCCCCGCCGCCTCCGCGGCGGCGATCTCGACCTGGGTCGGCGGCACCGCGGCGGCCGGCCCGTACTCCGCGACCAGGGTGGGCAGGTCGACGCCGTACTCCTCGGCGGCCCGTGCCTCCAGCGCCTCGATCCGCAGCCGCTGCTCGGCGCGCGCCACCTCGTCGCGGTGCACCTCGTCGGTGAGCCGGTCGAGCTCGGCGGTGTGCCCGCGGACGGTCACCCGGACGGCGAGCAGCTCGGCCTCGCGGCCGGTGCGGGCCTCGGCGAGCGCGTCCCGCTCGGCGGCGGCGCGGGCCAGCGACGTCGCCAGGTGGGTCAGCGCCTCCTCCGCGCCGGCGCGCACACCGGCGGCGACCCGGGCCCCCTGCGCGCGGGCCAGCCGGGCGGCGGCGGCCCGCTCCCGGGCGGCCCGCTCCTGCCGGGCCTGCCGGCGCAGCGACTCCGCGCGCCCGGTCAGCGACCGGGCGCGCTCCTCCGCGGTGCGCACCGCGAGCCGGGCCTCGGTCTCGACCTGCCGGGCGTTCGCGGCCTCGGCCCGCAGCCGGTCCCGCTCCTCGGTGGAGGGTTCCTCCTCCACCGGCGCCGCCTCGGCGGCGGCCAGCCGCTCCTCGAGCTCGGCGAGGCCGGCCCCCGCCTGCTCCAGCGCCTGCTCGGCGCGCACCCGGGCGGCGTCCAGGCGCTCGGCCTCGGCGGCGGCGGAACGGGCGGCGGCACCGAGCTCGGCCAGCTGCGCGGCCGCGGCCGAGCGCGCGCGGTCGCCGGCCTGCCGCGCCGACAGCGCGGCGTCCACCTCGGCAGAGCGCCGGGTGGCCGCCTCGCGGGCGCGGGCCAGCTCGTCGGCGAGCGTGGCGGCGTGCGTCGCCGCGCGCTCGAGCTCCGCGGTCGCCTCCTCCACCCGCGCGCGCACCTCCAGTCCCGACGGCGCGTTCGCCTGGCCACCGCCGGCCCAGTCGGCGCCGAGCAGGTCACCGGAGTCGGTCACCGCGCGGACCCGCGGGTGGGTGCGGACCAGCGTGACGGCGGCGGCCAGGTCGGGGACGACGGCGACCCGCTCCAGCGCCCGGGCCAGCGCGGGTCCGAGCTCGGCGGGGGCCTCGACCAGGTCCAGCGCCCAGCGCACGCCCTCGGGCAGCTCCGGCCAGCCGTCCCGGCCCACCGGGGGCAGCCCGCCGGTGACCAGCAGCCCGACCCGGCCGCCCTGCTCCGCGGCGAGATGGGTGAGCACGGCGGCCGCCTCGGCCACGCCGTCGACCACGACGGCGTCGGTCATCCCACCGAGCGCGGCGGCCAGCGCGACCTCCGCCCCGGCGGCGACGCCCAGCCGGTCGGCGACCGGGCCGAGCACGCCCGGCAGGTCGGTGGCCAGCACGGCGGCGGCTCCGTCGGCGGGGGCCAGCCCCAGCGCCAGCGCGTCGCGGCGCGCCGCCCAGCCGGCCCGGTCGCGCTCGGCGGCCCGCTCCGCGGCGGCGAGCTCGTTGACCGTCCGCACGGCGTCGCGGTGCGCGGTGACGGCGGCGGCGTGCGCGGCGGCGAGGTCGGTGTCGTCACCGGCATCGCCGGCCAGCTCGGTGCGCCGCGCCTCCAGCCGTTCCGCGGCCGCCTCCGCGCGGGCGGTCGCCTCGCCGGCGGCCACGGTGAGGCGCTCGATCTCCGCCTGCCCCGCCGCGGTGCGGGACCGCCCGGCGGCGACCTGCCCGGAGAGCCGGGCCAGCTGCTCGCGCCGGTCGGCGAGGGCCCGGGCGGCGGCCACCAGCGCCTTGTCGGCCACGGCCAGCGCGGCTTCCAGCTCGGTGCGCTCGGCGACCACCGCGGACAGGCGGACGCGCTCGGCCTCCAGCGAGGAGGCCAGCTCCCGCTCGGTGGCCTCGACCCGGTCGGCCTCGCCCTCGAGCTGGTCGGGGTCGCGCCCGGCGGGGCCGGCCGGCGGGGCGGCGGACAGGTGCCGGTGCCGCTCGGCCGCCAGCTGGCCGACGCCGCGGAA
The DNA here is from genome assembly GCF_041028325.1 of Modestobacter sp. I12A-02662. Lineage (NCBI taxonomy): Bacteria > Bacillati > Actinomycetota > Actinomycetes > Geodermatophilales > Geodermatophilaceae > Modestobacter > Modestobacter sp. I12A-02662. Next base: position 71,231 of record NZ_JABGDE010000009.1, read on the forward strand.
CCGCTCGGCCAGCGTGGAGAGCCGGTACCAGCTGTCCTGGGCGGCGGCCAGGGCGGGCGCGTCGACGGCGAGCTGCCGCTCGAGGGCCGACTCGGTGTGGGACGCCTCGGTCAGCGCGGCCTCCACGACTGTGCGCCGGGCACGCGCGGCGGTCTCGTCCGCGACGTCCTTGTCCAGGGCGTCGCGCAGGCCGACCAGGTCGTCGGCGAGCAGCCGCAGCCGGGCGTCGCGCAGGTCGGCCTGCACGCCCGCCGCCCGGCGGGCGACCTCGGCCTGCTTGCCCAACGGCCTGAGCTGGCGGCGCAGCTCAGTGGTGAGGTCGGCCAGCCGGTCCAGGTTGGCCTGCATCGCCTCGAGCTTGCGGAGCGCCTTCTCCTTGCGCTTGCGGTGCTTGAGGACGCCGGCCGCCTCCTCGATGAACGCCCGCCGGTCCTCCGGCCGACCGGACAGGACGGCGTCGAGCTGCCCCTGGCCGACGATGACGTGCATCTCCCGGCCGATCCCGGAGTCGCTGAGCAGCTCCTGGACGTCCAGCAGCCGGACCTTGTCCCCGTTGATCTCGTACTCGCTCTCGCCGGAGCGGTACATGCGCCGGGTGATCGACACCTCGGTGTAGTCGATCGGCAGGGCGCCGTCGGCGTTGTCGATGGTCAGCGTCACCTCCGCCCGGCCCAGCGCCGGACGGCCGGCGGTGCCGGCGAAGATGACGTCCTCCATCTTGCCGCCGCGCAGGCTCTTGGCGCCCTGCTCACCGAGCACCCAGGCGATGGCGTCGACGACGTTGGACTTGCCCGACCCGTTGGGGCCGACGACGGCGGTGATGCCCGGCTCCAGGCGCAGCGTCGTCGGCGACGCGAAGGACTTGAAGCCCTTCAACGTCAGGCTGGAGAGATGCACCGGACCTCAGAGACGAGCGTTGCTGTTCGGCCTCGCCGCAGGGGCCCGCCGCGAGCGCGGCGAGCGGTGGGGGCGGCGAGGTCCTTCTTCAGGCCAGGGCGGGGGTGGCCGAGTCGTCGGCCAGGGTGAGGAGCTCGTGGGCGATGGCGGCGTCCCGCTCCTCGCGGAGGACCGCCAGCTGCTCCTCCAGGCGGCGGACCTTGGCGCGCAGCGCGGCGTTCTCCTCCGCTACTCGAAGCTCATGGGGAGCGACGACGGAACCGAACAGGGCCTTGGCCATGTCTCAGCGGCCTTTCGACTGCAGGAGTGGGTCGCCCGTTCGCACCGCGGGGAGGCGGTCTGCGCGGGTTGGTGCTCCCAGGGTGACACCCGGCGCGACCTGGGTCAACGTCTCGGGTACAGCTGCCGGGTGTCGGTGACGTGTCATCTTGGTCACCCCACGGTGAAGCCCGACATCCCCCGTCCCCCGTCCTCCCGCGACTCGACCCCGGTGACCGTGCCGGGCGCCCGCCGGCCGGACAGCTCGGCGAGCACGGCCCGCACGTCCTCCGCCGGCCCCTCCAGCACCACCTCGACCCGCCCGTCGGGCAGGTTGGTGGCCGACCCGGCCAGTCCGCGGACCGCGGCAGCGCGGGAGACGAACCAGCGGTAGCCGACGCCCTGCACCGTGCCGGAGACCAGCGCGACGACGCGCACCTCGGCGCTCACGACCGGCGCCGGCCGGCTGCGGTGCGGGCGGGGGACGAGCGCGGTCGGGGCTGGCAGGCCGGGCAGCTGTAGCTGGAGCGGTTCATGAAGGACTCCCGCACGATCGGGGTGCCGCACCGCGGGCAGGGCCGGTCCTCCTGCCCGTAGACGGCCAGGTGCCGGGAGAAGTAGCCGCTCTGGCCGTTCACGTCGACGTAGAGCGAGTCGAACGACGTCCCACCCTGCGCCAGGCTCTCGCCGAGCACGTCGCGCACGCCGTCGAGCAGCGCGGTGACCTGCGGGCGGGTGAGCCGGTCGGTGGGGCGGGCGCCGTGCAGCCGGGCCCGCCACAGCGACTCGTCGGCGTAGATGTTGCCGACCCCGCCGATCAGCGTCTGGTCCAGCAGGGCGCGCTTCACCTCGGTCCGCCGGCGGCGCAGCGCCGCGCTGAAGGTGTCGGCGTCGAAGGAGGGGTCCAGCGGGTCGATGGCGATGTGCGCCAGCCGGGACGGCAGGTCCTCGCCGTCCGCCTCCTCCACCGCCAGCCCACCGAAGGTGCGCTGGTCGACGAAGCGCAGCTCCCGCCCGCCGTCGGCGAACCGGAACCGCGCACGCAGGTGCACCTCGTCGGGCTCGGCCGGCTTCTCGACGAGCAGCTGACCGCTCATGCCCAGGTGCGCCACCAGCGCACGGCCCGACGGCGTGCCGTCGGGCTCGGCCAGCGGCAGCCACAGGTACTTGCCGCGCCGGTGGGCGGCGGTGAGGGTGCGTCCCGTCAGCGCCTGCACGAAGTGCTCGGCGCCCTCCAGGTGCCGGCGCACCGCCCGCGGGTGGCGCACCTCGACCTCGCGCACGGTCCGCCCGGCGACCCACTGGGCCAGCCCGCGGCGCACCACCTCGACCTCGGGGAGCTCGGGCACCGGTCAAGCCTCCTGGGGGGAGTCCTCGTCGGCCGCCTCGGACAGCGCCCGCCAGGCGGCCTCGGCGGCCTCCTGCTCGGCGGCCTTCTTCGTCCGGCCGGCACCCCGGCCGTACGGGCTCCCGGCGAGCAGGACGACGGCGGTGAAGGTCTTGGCGTGGTCGGGGCCGTCGTCCTCGACCACGTACACCGGGGCGCCCAGCGACCGGGCCGCGCCCAGCTCCTGCAGGCTGGTCTTCCAGTCCAGGCCGGCTCCGCGGGTGGCGGACTCGGCCAGCAGCGGGTCGAACAGGCGGTGCACGATGGCCGCCGCCGTCTCCAGGCCCCGGCCGAGGTGGATCGCGCCGATCAGGGCCTCGAGCGCGTCGGCGAGGATCGACTCCTTCTCCTGACCGCCGGTGGCCTGCTCACCGCGGCCCAGCAGCAGGTGCGGACCGATGCCGCCCTCCCCCAGCGCCCGGGCGACCCGGGCCAGCGAGGTCATGTTGACCACGCTGGCCCGCAGCTTCGCCAGCTGCCCCTCGGGCAGATCGGGGTGGCTGCGGTACAGCTCGTCGGTGACCACCAGGCCGAGCACCGAGTCCCCGAGGAACTCCAGGCGCTCGTTGGTGGGCAGTCCGCCGTTCTCGTAGGCGTAGGACCGGTGGGTCAGCGCCAGGGCCAGCAGCCCGTCGGGCAGTTCCACGCCGAGCGCGTCGGCCAGCCACCGGGCGGCCGTCTCGGCGTGCTGCGGGCCCGCGGGTGAACCACGACCGGCGTCCCCGCCGGCCGGCTCCGGAGAGCCGGTCGGCGGGGACGCCGGTACGGTGTCCGACCGCGTCACGCCGGGCAGCGGGCTGCCGGGATCAGACCGCGACGGTCTGACGGCCGTCGTACTGGCCGCAGGTCGGGCAGGCGATGTGCGGGGGCTTGAGCTCGCCGCAGGCCTTGTTCTGGCACGGGGCCAGGGTGGGGGCGCTGGCCTTCCACTGCGACCGGCGAGCGCGGGTGTTCGCGCGGGACATGCGCCGCTTCGGGACCGCCATGATCAGTTCTCCTCGGTGTTGGTGCTCCCGGAGCCCTGCTGGGCTCCGTCGGCGCTGTCGGTCAGGTCGGCGAGGCGCGCGGCCAGCCCGGCGAACCGGGGGTCGATCACCTCGTGCGAGTGGTCGGGCGGGAGGTCGTCGAGCCGCTCGCCGCAGTCCACGCACAGCCCGGCGCAGTCGGGCGTGCAGGTGGGCGACAGCGGCAGGGCGAGGACGACGGCGTCCCGGACCAGCGGCGCGAGGTCGATGCTGTCGCCCTCGATCCGGCGCACCTCGTCCTCTCCGCTGGTGGCCTCGGTGGTGCTGCCCTCGTAGGCGTACAGCTCCTGGACGTCGAGCTCGAGGGTGTCCTCGACCGGCTCCAGGCAGCGGGCGCACTGGCCGGTGACGGGGGCCTCGACCTCGCCGGAGACGAGCACGCCCTCCATCACCGACTCCAGCCGCAGGTGAAGCTGGACCGGCGCACCCTCGGGGACGGCGATCATGTCGAGGCCCCAGCGCTCGAGAGCAGGCACGGTCTTCTCCCACTCGCGCATCGAGCCGGCACGGCGGCCGAGCTCGCGGAGGTCGACCTTCCAGGCCCGGGGCCCCGTGGGGTCGCCGGAGCGGCGCCGGGCGTCGGTGGACGCGGCGCCGGAGGAGGGCGTGGAGGCAGCAGGCATGTCGGTACTCGTCGTCGTCTCGGGTGGGGTGACCGGGCGGAGGGCCCCGCGCCGGGCGGCACGGAGCGGCCAGCGGGCCGGACAGACGTCCAGCCTACCCGATCCCGGAGCCCCCCTGGGTCGCAGGTCGGGCCGGGGCGTCCGCAGGCCGGTCAGGGGGTGCGCAGGTTGGTGCGGGCCTTCTCCACCGAGCGCATCATGTGCGCCAGCGTGGTCCCGAAGTCGGCGAGCCGGGAGTCGACGTACTCGTCGACCTCGGCCCGCATCCGGGCCACCTCGGCCGCGGTCTGCGCGCCGAGCTCGTCGGCCCGGCTGACCGCCGTGCGGTACACCGCGGTCTCGGTGAGCAGCCGCTCGTGCTCGGCCTCGCCCGCGGCCACCAGCCGGGCCTGCTCCTCCTGGCCGTCGACGACGAGCTGGTCGCGCAGCCGGCGGGCCTCGGCGACCACCGCCTCCGCCTCCGCCTCGGCCTGCGCGAGCACCGCGTCGGCCTGCTGCTGGGCCTCGGTGATGATCTCGTCACGCTGGCGCCGGGCGGTGCCGATGAGCTCCTCGCGCTGCCGCCGGGCGGCGGCCACCACCTGGTCGCTCTCGGAGCGGGTGCGGCCGGTGAGCCGCTCGGCCTCGGCCTGCGCCTGCTGCAGGATCTGGGTGCGCTGCTCGACGATCGCGCCGGCCGCCTGGACCTCCTCGGGCAGAGACTCCCGCAGCTCGTCGAGCAGGTCGAGCAGGTGGTCGCGGGGCACCATGCAGGACTGCGACATCGGGACGCTGCGGGCGTTCTCGATGACCGTGGTCAGCTCGTCGACGGTCTCGTACAACCGGTAGACCACGTCGGTCATGAGCCCTCGCCCCCCTGCGCCTCGGCCACCAGCCGGTCGTTGACCGGCTTGGGGACCAGCGACGACACGTCCCCGCCGAAGCGGGCGATCTGCTTGACCAGGCTGGAGGACAGGTGCCCGACCTGCGGGGCCGTGGGCACGAACAGCGTCTCGACGCCGGCCAGCTCACGGTTCATCTGGGCCATCTGCAGCTCGTACTCGAAGTCGCCGACCGCGCGCAGGCCCTTCACCACCACCGGGATCCCCTGCGTGCGGCAGTAGTCGACCAGCAGGCCCGAGAAGCTGTCGACGACGACGTTCGGCAGGTCGACGACCGACTCGCGGAGCATCGCCATGCGCTCCCCGAGGTCGAACAGGCCCGCCTTGCCGGGGTTCACCAGCACCGCGACGACCAGCTCGTCGTACAGGGCGGCGGCGCGCGTGATGACGTCGACATGGCCGTTGGTGACCGGGTCGAACGAGCCGGGGCAGACCGCGCGCCTCACGACATGCGACCGTACCGGAGCACCGCCTCCCCGTACCGCCGATCACGGAGACCCGCCAGGGGTGTCGGCCAGTCCCAGGGGCCCTCCCGGCTGGACCGCTCCACCACCACCACGGCGTCCGCGGCCAGCCAGCCGCCCGCGACCAGGTCGCTGAGCACCCCGCGGACCTCCTCGACCGGGACCGCGTACGGCGGGTCGGCGAGCACCAGGTCGAAGGCGGCGGGGGCGGGACCGGCGACGACGGCCGGCACCGAGCCGGCCACCACCCGGGCGCCGGGCAGGCCCACCGCGGCGACGTTGGCCCGCAGCACCGGGAGCACCTTCGGCCCGGACTCCACGAGCACCACCTCGGCCGCGCCCCGGGACAGCGCCTCCAGCCCGAGGGCTCCCGATCCGGCGTAGAGGTCCAGCACCCGGGCGCCGTCGAGGTCCAGCAGCGTGGACAGGGAGTTGAACAGCCCCTCCCGGGCGCGGTCCCCGGTCGGGCGCACCCCGGCGGGCGGCACCTTGAGCCGGCGCCCGCCCGCCAGCCCGGAGATGAGCCGCGTCACGCCTTCTCCAGGTACTCGGCCCGCTCGTCCAGGCTGAGCGCCGCGACGGCCGCCGCCAGCTCGGGGTGGTCGGCCAGCCCGCGCCCCGCCTCGACCAGCCGGGTGGCCTCCACCCGGGCCTCGGCGATGAGCTGCTCGTCGTCCAGCAGCGACAGCAGCCGCACGCCCGAGCGCCGGCCCGACTGCGCGGCACCGAGCACGTCGCCCTCCCGCCGGGTCTCCAGGTCCAGGCGGGCGAGCTCGAAGCCGTCGGTGGTCGCGGCCACCGCGGTGAGCCGCTGCCCGGTGGCCGAGCTGGTGGGCGCCTCGGTGACCAGCAGGCACAGCCCGGCGTGCCTGCCGCGGGCCACCCGGCCGCGCAGCTGGTGGAGCTGGCTGACCCCGAAGCGGTCGGCGTCCATGACGACCATCACCGTCGCGTTGGGGACGTCGACGCCCACCTCGACCACGGTGGTGGCGACCAGGACGTCGACCTCACCGGCGGCGAAGGCGCGCATCCGCGCCTCCTTGTCCTCCGGCGCCATCCGGCCGTGCAGCACCTCGACCCGCAGGGACGACAGCGGGCCGGCCCGCAGCGCCTCCGCGACGTCCAGGACGGCCAGCGGCGGACGGCGGTCGGAGGCACCACCGGTCTCCGGCGGCGGTGCGTCGGCGTCGTCCGGTCCGTCCTCGTCCTTGCCGCCGCCGCCGCCGGCGTCCTCGACGTCCCCGATCCGCGGGCACACGACGTAGGCCTGCCGCCCGGCGGCGACCTCCTCGCGCACCCGCTGCCACGCCCGGTCCAGCCAGGCGGGCTTCTCCCCCGCCGGCACGACAGCACTGGACACCCCGCCGCGGCCGGCGGGCAGCTGGCGCAGCGTGGAGGTCTCCAGGTCGCCGTAGACGGTCATGGCCACCGTGCGCGGGATCGGCGTGGCCGTCATCACCAGCACGTGCGGCGGCCGGGCGCCCTTCGCACGCAACGCGTCCCGCTGCTCGACGCCGAAGCGGTGCTGCTCGTCGACCACGACCAGGCCCAGGTCGGCGAACTCCACGCCCTCCTGCAGCAGCGCGTGCGTGCCGACGACGATCCCCGCGCTCCCGTCGGCCACCGCGGCGCGCGCCTCCCGGCGGGCGGCGGCCTTCTGCGACCCGGTGAGCAGGACCACCCGGGTGCCGGCCGGGTCGCCGTCGAGCTCCCCGGCCCGGCCCAGCGGCCCCAGGATCGCCGCGAGGCTGCGGGCGTGCTGGGCGGCGAGCACCTCGGTGGGCGCCAGCAGCGCGGCCTGCCCCCCGGCGTCGACGATCTGCGCCATGGCCCGCAGCGCCACCACGGTCTTGCCCGAGCCGACCTCGCCCTGCAGCAGCCGGTTCATCGGCTGCTCCTCGGCCAGCTCGGCGGCGAGCTCCTCGCCGACCTCCCGCTGCCCCTCCGTGAGCGAGAACGGCAGGGCGGCGTCGACCGCGTCGAGCAGACCGCCGCCGCGCCGGGGACGGGCGATGCCGGGCTCCAGCGCCGCGGCCCGCCGCCGGGCGGCCAGCGTGGCCTGCAGGACCAGCGCCTCGTCCCACTTGAGCCGCTCGTCGGCGAACTCGACCTGCGCCGCGGACTCCGGCCGGTGCTTGTAGAGCAGCGCGGTGGCCAGCGAGACCAGCCCGTGCCGGTCGCGCACCGGCTCGGGGATCGGGTCGTCGAGCACCTCCGCGAGCGAGCGCGGGTCGTCCAGCAGCAGCTTGACCGACTTCTGGATCACCCAGCTCGAGACGTCCTTGCTCGCCGGGTAGATCGGCACCAGGGCGCGGGCCCAGTCGTCGTCGTCGCCGGTGATCACGTGGCAGTCCGGGTGGGTGAACTGCAGGTCGCCCTGCCACTTGCCGACCGTGCCGGCGAACAGGCCCCACTCCCCGACCGCCAGGTGGGCGTGCCGGTTGTTGAAGAAGACCAACCGCATGCTGCCCGCGCCGTCGCCGACGGTGACCTCGGTGAGCGTGCCGTGCCGCCGCTGCATCTTCCGGGTGGAGACGCGCTTGACCTGCGCCAGCACGGTGACCCGGTCGCCGACCTCGAGGTCGTCGAGGCGGGCCATCTCCCCGCGCCGGGCGTAGCGCCGCGGATAGTGCCGCAGCAGGTCGCGCACCGTGTGCAGGGCCAGCTGCTCGGCCATGGCCTTCGCCGTCTTCGGCCCGACGACCCGGCTCAGCGGGGTGTCCATCGACAGGCTCACGTCACTCAACCCCCACCAGCAGGGGAACCGCCCCGGCACCGCCCGCGTAGCGGGTGACCTCGACCGTGGGGTGCGCGGTGGCCAGGTACGCGCAGACCGCGTCGCCGAGGTCCTGGTGCTCGCCGACCACCACGGTGGCCAGCTCGCCGCCGGCCGACAGCAGCCGGCCCAGCAGGTCGGTGCCGACGGTCAGCGGGTCGGCGCCGATGACGACGACGTCGCCGTCCGCCGCCCCGAGGACGTCGCCCGGCCGGCAGCGGCCCGCGGAGGTCAGCGCCTCGTGCTCGGCAACGGTGACCTCGCCCCAGCGCGTCGCGGCGGCGGCCTCGGCCATCGCGACGACGTCGTCCCCGAACCGGCGGGTGGGGTCGGCGACGGCGAGCGCCGCCAGGCCCTGCACCGCGGCCCGGGTGGGCACGACCACCACGTCGCGCCCTTCGTCCCGTGCCCGCTCGGCGGCCCGGGCGGTGAGCGTCAGCACGTCGGGGTGGTTGGGCAGGAGCACGACCTGCTCGGCGCCGGCGCCCAGCACGGCCGCCAGCACGGCGTCCTCGGTGACCTCGCCGACCGGGGTGGTGACCACGGTGACCCCCTCGCCGGCGAACAGCTGCCCGAGACCGGCGGAGCAGGCCAGGGCGACGACGGCGCGGACGCCGGGGGTGGCCGCCGGCACCCGCACCGGCGCCAGCGGGGTGACCGAGATGCGGTGCGGCCGCCCCGCCTCGATGCCGGCCTCGATGGCCGCGCCGACGTCGGCGACGTGCACGTGCACGTTCCACTCGCGCCCGCCGGGGGTGTCGACACCGACGACGACCAGGCAGTCGCCCAGCTCGGCCAGCCCGCGCTGCAGCCGGGCGACGGCGTCCTCGTCGGAGTCGGCGAGCAGGAACTGGACCTCGCTGCCGGGGCCGGGCGCCGGCGCGGCCGGCGGGAGCGTCCGGACCCGGGCGTGCGGCGCGGGCCGCAGCGGCGGGCGGTCCGGCTGCTCGCCGGTGACCGTGCCGACCAGCGCGTCGAGGACCAGGCACCACCCGGCGCCACCGGCGTCCACGACGCCGGCCTCTCGCAGCGCGGCGAGCTGGCCCTGGGTGGCCTCCAGCGCCGCCATCGCCCCCTCGGCGGCGGCCCGCACGACCTCGGCCAGCGCGGCACGCCCCTGCTCCACCGCGGCGACCGCGGACTCGGCCCCGGCCCGCGCGACGGTGAGGAAGGTGCCCTCCTCCGGATCGGCGACCGCGCCGTAGGCGGTGCGGGCGGCGCCGGCCAGCGCCCGGGCGAACACCCGGCCGTCGACGCGGGCCACCCCGGCCAGGTCGTCGGCCAGTCCGCGCAGCAGCTGGGCGAGGATGGCCCCGGAGTTGCCCCGGGCGCCCAGCACCGCGCCCCGGGCGAGCACCACCCACGGCGACTCGGCCGAGCCGTCCGAGGTCGCCAGCGCGGCGTCCCCGGCCTCGGCGGTGAGGAGCAGGTTCGTGCCCGTGTCGCCGTCGGGCACGGGGAACACGTTGAGCTCGTCGAGGCGGGGACGGGCCCGGGTCAGGGTGTCGACGACGGCGCGGCTCCAGCGGCCCACCGCGGCCTCGTCCAGCGCCACCAGCACGTGCCGGAGGGTACCTGCGGGCACCGACACGACCGCCGTCACGCACGTCACACCAGGGCGCCGTCGCCCGGGCGGGTCTGACAGCCGCCCGGACGAGGGGTTACAGTGTTCCGGAGCCTGCGTGGAGGCACTGGTGTGCCTGGTGTCGACCGACCGCGCGGCCGACGACTTCAGTCGAACGACTTTCTGGGAGTGATCCACCGTGGCTGCCGTGTGCGATGTCTGTGCCAAGGGCCCCGGTTTCGGTATGTCGGTGTCGCACTCGCACCGCCGCACGCCGCGCCGGTGGAACCCGAACATCCAGTCCGTGCGGGCGGTGCTCGCCGGTGGCGGCCGCAAGCGGATGAACGTGTGCACCTCGTGCATCCGCGCGGGCAAGGTCGCGCGGGCCTGAGGAAGGACCCCCTGCCCCCCGCCACTCGCCAGCTCGCGGCGGGCCCCTGCAGGGGCCATCACTGATCTCCACCCGGCGACGGCCGGGTCCGGGACCCCGGAGGCCTGACGGTCTCCGGGGTCCCGTGCGGTCTCCGGGGTCCCGTGCGTGCGGCCCCCGCGCCCCGGACCCGCGTCAGAAGGCGCCGATGCCCCGGGCGCGGGCGGCGATGACGACCAGCTCCACCACCACGTCCCGCGGCAGGACCGTGCTGTCGGCCACGAGGTGGTAGTGCCGCGTCTCCGCGGGGTCGCAGCGGTAGAAGTGCCGCACGTAGGCCATCCGCGCGGCGTCGGCGGCCTCCTGCTCCCGGCGCAGCTCCGCCTCCGGCCGGCCGGTGGAGGCCGCGGCGGCGGCCAGCCGCCGGTCCCGCGGGCCGTCGAGCCGGACGTGCAGCACGTCCGGCCGGTCGCGCAGCACCATCGCCGCGGCCCGGCCGAGCACCACCCCACCGGGCCCGGCGGCGATCTCGGCCAGCACCCGCTCGGTCTGCACCCGGTAGGCCCGCTCGTCGGGCAGCGTGCTGGTGGGCAGCACCCCGCCGACCGGGTCCGGCATGGTGCCCAGGGAGGTCACCAGGCGCCACAGGCCCCGGGTGACCGTCTCGTCGTTGGCCTCCGCCTCCGGCAGCGGCACCCCCAGCCGGGCCGCCACCTGGGCGGGGATGACCCGGTCGTGGAAGGGCAGGCCGAGCCGCTCGGCGACGGCGGGGGCGATCTCCGCCCCGCCCGCCCCGAAGGACGCCGACACCGTCACGACGCCCATGCGTCCTCCTCGTCCCCGGCGGCCGCGCCGCCACTCGGCAGGTCCCGGCCCAGGAACACCGCACCGGGCGCCTCGGCGTAGACGCCGTACCCGGCCACCGGGGTGTACCCCCTGCGGACGTAGAGCGCCAGCGCCTCCGGCTGCCTGTCCCCCGAGTTGAGCACCAGGTGCCGGTGCCCGGCGGCGGCCGCGCTGCGCTCCAGAACGCTGAGCACCAGGCCGGCGACCCCCCGCCGGCGGAAGGCCGGCTCCACGTACATCCGCTTGAGCTCCACGACCCCGCGTCCGGCGTCGTGCACCCGCCAGCCGCCGCAGCCGGCCGCGACGCCGTCCACCTCGGCCACGAGGAACAGCCCCAGCGGCGGGGTGAACTCGGCCGGGTCGACGGCGGAGGCGTCCCGACCGCCGTAGCGGAGGACGTACTCCTGCTGCACCCGCTCCACCAGGTGCTGGGCGACCGGGTCGTCGTAGCCCACCCGCCGCAGCCGGACCGGGCCGAGCTCCGGCGTTCCCGGCACGGACCCGTCAGCGGAAGTGGGCATGCCCGGTCGCCTCCCCCAGCTCGGCCGCCACCTGCCGGGCGGGCACCTCGTCGACGCGCACGCCCGGCTCGCCGTCGTGCACGTCCCCGATCATGGTCCATCCCTCCGGGAGTTCCGCGCCCGGCGGGAAGGTGGCGACCAGCGCGTGGTCCTCGCCGCCGGTGAGCACCCAGGCCAGCGGGTCACCGCCGAGCGCCGCGGCCACCTGGGGCAGCGGGCCGGTGATGAAGGTGCCGGTCAGGGCCGCGCGACGGAGGTCGATGCGCACCCCGGAGTCCGCGGCCAGGTGGCCGACGTCGGCCAGCAGGCCGTCGCTGACGTCGCACATGGCGGTGGCGCCGGCGTCCGCGGCCGCGGGGCCGTCGGCGTAGGGCGGGGTCGGCCGGCGGTGCGCGGCCACCGCCGCGGCCGGCGAGGTGAACCCGCGGCGCAGCACGGCCAGGCCGCACGCCGACCAGCCCAGCCGGCCCACCACCGCCACGACGTCCCCGGGCCGCGCGCCGCCCCGGGTCACCGGCGCCCGCCCGCCCAGGTCCCCGAGAGCGGTGACCGACAGCACGACGGCGCCCGAGTCGGCGGCGCTGGCCACGGTGTCGCCGCCGACCACGGCGGCGCCGAACGGCGCGCACTCCGCGGCCATGCCCGCCGCCACGCCCTCCAGCCACGCCGCCGGGGTGTCGGCCGGGCAGGCCAGCCCGACCAGCAGGGCGGTCGGGACCGCGCCCATCGCGGCCACGTCGGCGAGGTTCGCCGCCGCGGCCTTGTGGCCGACGTCCTCGGCGGAGGACCAGTCGCGGCGGAAGTGCCGGCCCTCCACGAGCACGTCGGTGCAGGCGACCACCCGGCCGTCGGGGGTGCGCAGCACCGCCGCGTCGTCGCCGGGGCCGACCTCGGCCAGCCGCGCGGTGCCCGCTCTCGCGGTCACCCGGCTGATGACGCCGAACTCCCCGACGACGCCGACGGTGTCCGCCGGGTCGGGCCGGGGCACCAGGGGCCGGGGCCGACTCACCGGGCGCCTCCGGTCGCTGGGGTACGTTGCCGGTCGCACACGTAGCCGTCGCCCGTGTGACGACGCCCGAGGAAGGTCAGCCCGTGGTCCACGCCTACATCCTGATCCAGACCGAAGTCGGCAAGGCAGCCGCGGTCGCCGCGAGCATCAGCGAGATCGCCGGCGTGACGAAGGCGGAGGACGTCACCGGGCCCTACGACGTCATCGTGCGTGCCGAGGCGAGCACCGTCGACGAGCTGGGCCGGCTGGTGGTCGCCCGCGTCCAGTCGGTCGACGGGATCACCCGCACGCTGACCTGCCCCGTCGTCAACATCTGAGCTCCTGAGCACGCACGCCCCGGGGACGACCGACCCCGCACCGGGCCGTGACCCGCTCCGGCGGCCGGCGCTGATCGCGGTCGCGGTGCTGGTGCCGGTCGTCGTCGCCCTGCTGGTCCTGGTCAACGTGCTGCGCCCGGACGCCGGCGAGGGGACCGATCCGGTGGCCGACGTCGCCGGCACCCCGTCCGCCGGGCGCGAGGACCTGCCGACCCTGGACGTCGACACCCCCGAGGTGACCCCGGCCGCCGAGCTGGCCTGCCCGGTGCTCATGCAGCAGCTCCCGCCCGAGCTCGCCGGGGAGCCCTCGCGGATGGTCCGCTCGGACTCCCCCTACGCCTACGCGTGGGGGGACCCGGCGATCGTCCTGGTCTGCGGGGTGGCGCCGCCGGCCGGCTACACGGTCGGCGCCGGGACGATCGTCGTCTCCGGCGTGGAGTGGTTCGTGGACACCACCGACCCCGAGGACGTCGTGTGGACGACGGTCGACCGCGTCGTGCCGGTGGAGGTCCGCGTGCCCCTGGACCAGGACAGCGCCGGCCCCACCGCGCTGAGCACGGTCATCGCGACGGCCCTGCCCTACACCGAGCCCACCCCCGCGGGCGGCTGACGGCGTCAGGTCGGGGGCAGCCGCTCCAGCTGCTCGGCGACGACGGCCGCCACCTCGGCGCGCGCGTCCTCCATGCCGGGCCGCACGGCCGCCACCGACACCGTGAACACCCCGCGGCCGCACCAGCTGAACACCGCCGGGCCCGCCATGCCGTGCGCGGGGTCCGGCTGCTCCACCGTCATCAGCACGCAGTCCGCGGGCAGCCCGGCCGGGGACCGGTCCAGCTGCCCGCCGTAGTGCTCTGCGTCGTTGCGGGCGAGGTCCTCGGCGTAGGTGGCGGCTCCACCGGGGTCGTCGAACTGGTCGAGGAAGACGGTGGTGAGCGCGTCGTCCCCGCGCCAGAAGCGCTCCCAGCCGCGCAGGTAGCCGTACTGGCCCAGGACCTCCTCCTGGTGCGCGGCGTCGTCCTCGGCGTAGGCGGCGACGTCGTCGGCGCTCTTCTCCCCCGCCGGCGGGTCCAGCTCGTCGTCGGCCACCCGGGGCAGCCCGGAGGGCACCTCGTCGAGCAGCAGCTCCTCCAGCTCCCCGGCGTCGGTCGGCAGCGCCGCCGTCGCCGCGCTGCGCACCGCCGGCTCGGCGGGTTCCGCGACGGACGTGCACCCGGTGCACGCCAGCGCCAGCAGCAGCACCGCGGCACCGGAGCCGAGCGGGGGTGTCACCCCGCGGCCGGGGCGACGCCGTCGAGCGCGCTGGCCACCAGCCGGTCGACCAGCTCCGGGTAGCTCACCCCCGACGCCGCCCACATCCGCGGGAACATCGAGATCGGCGTGAAGCCGGGCATCGTGTTGACCTCGTTGACCACCCAGCGGTCGGCGCCGGTCCGCGGGTCGGTGCCGAGGAAGAAGTCGACCCGGGCCAGGCCCCGGCAGTCCAGCGCCAGGAACGCCCGCCGGGAGATCTCCTGCACCGCCGCGGTCTGCTCGGGCGTGAGCCCGGCGGGCACGTCGAAGTCGACGGCGTCGTCGAGGTACTTGGCGTCGAAGTCGTACCAGTCGGTGCCCGGGCGCAGCCGGATCTCCGCGGGCAGGCTGGCGTCCGGCACCGCGGCGCCGGGCCGGGCCAGCACGCCGCACTCCACCTCCCGCCCCGGGACGGCGGCCTCCACGACCACCTTGCGGTCGACCGCGGCGGCGGTGGCCACCGCGGCGGGGAACTGCGCCCAGTCGGTGACCCGGGTGATGCCGATGCTCGACCCGGCCCGGGAGGGCTTGACGAACACCGGCAGGCCCAGCCGCTCGCGGGCGGCCTGGTCGAGCACCGCGGGGTCGGGGCACAGCGCGCCGCTGGCGTCCCGCAGCACGACGTGGTCGCCCTGCGGGATGCCGGCGGTGGCCAGGAGCTTCTTGGTGAACTCCTTGTCCATCGACGCGGCGCTGGAGAGCACCCCGGAGCCGACGTAGGGCAGCCCGGACATCTCCAGCAGGCCCTGGATGGTGCCGTCCTCGCCGAAGGCGCCGTGCAGCACCGGGAAGACGACGTCGACCTCGGTGAGCCGGCCGATCGCCGAGCCGGGCCCGAGCTCGGCGAGGCCGCGGCCGGCCGGGTCGCCGACCAGGGAGACCGGGGTGCCCTCGGTGACCTCGGGCAGCACGCCGTCGGTGATCGCCAGCCGCCGCGGGTCGCCGTCGGTGAGGAGCCACCGGCCGTCGCGGGTGATGCCCACCGGCACGACGTCGTACTTCCCGGGGTCCAGGGCGGCGAGCACGCTGCCGGCCGACACGCACGAGATGGCGTGCTCGGCGCTGCGGCCCCCGAAGACGACCGCCACCCTGGTCCTGCGCGCTGTCCCCGTCATCGCCGCGAACCCTAGCCGAGCGCCGCGAGGGCCCGCTCCAGGTCGGCGACCAGGTCGGCGGTGTCCTCGATGCCGCAGGAGAACCGCACGAAGCCGGCCGGGACGGCGTCCCCGCCCCACTGCGCCCGCCGGTCGACGGTGGTGTGGATGCCGCCGAAACTGGTGGCCGCGACGAGCAACCGGCTGGCCCGCACGAGCCGGGCGACGGCGTCGGAGTCGGCGAGCTCCGCGGAGACGACGCCGTTCTGCCGCAGCATCTGCCGCTGGGCCAGCGCGTAGGACGGGTCCTCCGGCCGGCCCGGCCAGCGCACCCCGCGCACGGCCGGCGACCCGGCCAGGACCTCGGCCACGGCGGCGGCGTTGGCCGCCTGGCGGGCCAGCCGGAGGTCCAGGGTGCCCATCGACCGGTGGGCCAGCCACGCCTCGAACGGCCCGGGCGGGTTGCCCGTGGTCTTCCGCCAGGCGGCGAGGCGCGCGGCCAGCTCGCGGCCGCGCTCGGTGCGTGCGGTGCTGACGTGGCCCAGCAGAACGTCGCTGTGCCCGGTGAGGGCCTTGGTGTCCGCGGCCACGACCAGGTCGGCGCCCAGCTCCAGCGGGCGCTGCCCGATCGGGGTGGCGGTGGTGTTGTCCACGGCGAGCACCGCCCCGGCGGCCTGCGTGGCGCGAGCGACGGCGGCGATGTCGCACACGTCCAGCTGCGGGTTGCTCGGGGTCTCCAGCATCACCAGCCGGGCGCCGTCCAGGTCGCCGCGGGCGGCCACCGCCTCGATTCCCAGGGTGGGCACCAGCTCCACCCGCAGGCCGAGGCGCTCGAGCTCGTCGCGGGCCAGCACCCGGGTCGTGTAGTAGCCGTCCGAGGGCAGCACGACCCGGTCACCGGGGCCGGCGACGGCCAGCACCGCGGAGCTGATCGCGGCCATGCCGGTGGCGAAGGTCAGGCAGTCCCCGCCGTCCAGCTCACCGATCGCCCGCTCCAGCACCCGCAGCGTCGGGTTGTCCGGCCGGGCGTACCCGAACTCCCCCGGGGGCTGATCCCCCAGGTGGTAGGGGGCGGCGAAGACCGGTGAGGGGCGCAGCGGGGTGCCCGGGACGACGGGCTCGTCGCCGGCGTGCACCAGGCGGGTCCCGTCGCCCATCGGCACGGTCGGGTCAGTGGTGGTCACGCGGCCTCCTGTCGGTACGGGGGCCGTCACTCCGGCTTGGCCTCCCGGGACATGATCTCCCGGACCATCTGCGCCGCCGACTCGCCCTCGTGGCAGACCCGCACCACGGCCTCGGTGATCGGCACGTAGACGTCGTGCGCCCGGGCGAGGTCGAGCACCGACCGGCAGGTCCCCACGCCCTCGGCGGTCTGCCGGGTGGTCCGCTGCACCTCGGCCACGGTCATCCCGCGGCCCAGCTTCTCGCCGAAGGTGCGGTTGCGGGACAGCGGGGACGAGCAGGTGGCGACCAGGTCGCCGAGCCCGGCCAGACCGGCGAAGGTGCTCGGCTCCGCGCCCAGCGCGACCCCCAGCCGGGCGGTCTCGGCGAGCCCGCGGGTGATCAGCGATGCCCGGGTGTTGTCGCCGTAGCCCAGCCCCTCGGCGATCCCGGCGGCCAGCGCGATGACGTTCTTCAGCGCCCCGCCCAGCTCGCAACCGACCAGGTCGGGGTTGGTGTACGGCCGGAAGTAGCGGGTGTGGCAGGCCGCCTGCAGCGTCTCGGCCCGGTCCGTGTCGGTGCAGGCGATCACCGTCGCGGCGGGCTGCTCGTCGGCGATCTCCCGGGCCAGGTTCGGCCCGGACAGCGCGGCGACCCGGTCGGCGCCGGCGCCGGTGACCTCGCGGATCACCTCGCTCATCCGCTTGGTGGTGCCCAGCTCCACGCCCTTCATCAGCGACAGCAGGGTCGCGTCGGGGGGCAGCAGCGGCGCCCAGCCGGTGAGGTTCTCCCGCAGCGTCTGGCTCGGCACCGCGAGGACCACCACGTCGGCGTCCTCGAGCGCCTCCCCGGCGTCGCCGGTCGGCCGGACGGCGTCGGGCAGCCGCACGCCAGGCAGGTACTCCCCGTTCTCCCGGGTCGCCGCCATCGCGGTGACCAGCTCGGGGCGCCGGGCGTGCAGGGTCACCGAGCAGCCGGCGTCGGCGAGCACCTTCGCGAAGGTGGTCCCCCAGGAGCCCGCCCCCAGGACGGCCACCCGGGTCACGAGGCCCCCCCGGCGGCGGGCGACCCGGTCCCCGGCAGCGGCCGCGGGGGGCGCGGGTGGAAGACCGCCGGCGGCTGCTCGCCGCGGAGCTCGGCCAGCTGGTCGCGCACCCGCGTCATGACCAGGTCGGTCACCTCGCGGAGCAGCTCGTTGGTCACCGGCTCCCCGGCCCGGACGCGGGGTCGGTGCGCGGACAGGTCGACCGGCTCGCCGACCAGTAACTCGGCGGGCGCCCGGAGCCGGGGGTGCCACGCCCGGGCGTGGTAGTCGTGCACCCGCTGAGGGCCCCACTGGGCCACCGGGAGGACCACCGCGTCGGTCGTCAGCGCCATCCGGGCGACCCCGGTGTGGGCCTGCATCGGCCACCAGTCCGGGTCGCGGGTGACCGTGCCCTCGGGGTAGATGACCACGAGGTCCCCGGCCTCCAGCGCCTCCCGGGCCGCGGACACCGAGCTGCTGGCCGTGCTCGACCCGCGGGACACCGGGATCTGGCCGGCCGCCCGCAGCAGCGTGCCCGCAGGCCCCCGGAAGACGGCGTCCTTGGCCAGGAAGCGCGGTGCGCGGCCGGCGTCCCAGACCAGCCGGGCGCAGGCCAGCGGGTCGAGCACCGAGACGTGGTTGGCCACGAGCAGCACCGGACCGGTGGCCGGCACCCGCTCGGCGTGCCGGTAGCGCAGCCGGAAGAGCAGCACGGTCAACGGGTAGACGACCAGGACGCAGCACCACAGCGCCAGGGAGACCGGGCGGCGGGTCAGCCGGTGCGGCGGGCGCCGGGTCGGCGCCTCCCCGGCTGCTGGCCCGGGAGCCCGGACGGGTGGCACGTCGTGCGGCACCTGGCACCTCTTTCCGTCGGAGCGCGGCCCCGCCCGGCGCGGGTCGCCCGGACCATGATCGTGCCCTCCGCCCCGGCCGGGCCCGCACGCGCCCCCGGTCAGCGCGGTGCCGCACTGGTCGGCTTCCGCGCCCCGGTCCGCTCCTCGCTCGTTACTCGCTGCGATGCTCCCGGGGCTGTCAGCCGAGCGACGCACTCCGGTGGGTCCAGCGACCGGCGACCAGCGTGCCGAGCACCTGGGTCGCCCGCAGCCCGGCGGCGCCGTCCCGGGCCAGCACGTCGGCCGGGGGCTCCGGGACGACGACGAGGTCGGCGGCGTCCCCCACCCGCACCGCCCGCCGTCCGCCGCTGGCCGCCGCGAGCGCGACCGCCAGCTCCAGGGAGTGCTCCGGGTGCCAGGCACCCCGCTCGTCCAGCGAGCGGTGGACGGCGCTGGCGACGGCGTCCCACGGGTCCAGCGGCGCCACCGGGGCGTCCGAGCCGAGCACCACCTCCGCCCCCGCGGCGACCAGCGCCCCGTACGGGAAGGCGTGCCCCGTGGCGCCGGACCAGTGCCGGTCGGCGGCGTCCCGGTCGTCGAGGGCGTGCCGCGGCTGCACGCTGGCCACGACCCCCAGCTCGGCGAAGCGCGGCAGGTCCGCCGGGCACACCTGCTGGGCGTGCTCGATCCGCCCGGTGCACGCCGCGGCGGCGAAGCCGTCCAGCGCGATCGCCGTCGCCCGGTCGCCGATGGCGTGCACCGCCAGGTCCAGGCCGTGCGCGCCGGCCCGGCGCAGCAGCTCCTCCAGCCGGTCCGGGGGCGTGCGGAGCACGCCGTGGGCCTCAGGTCCGGCCACCCCGGGGTAGGGCCGGTGGCAGTAGGCGGTGCGGGTGCCCAGCGAGCCGTCGACGAAGAGCTTCAGCGGCCCGACGCGCACCCGGTCGGCGGCCACCGGGTCCGGGACGCCGGGCAGCGGGTCCCCGCTGCGCAGGCCGGCGGCCAGGACCCGCTCCAGGTGGTCCTCCCAGAACCCCGCGCGGACCCGCACCGCGGGCCCACCCTCCCGCCGGCGGGCCCGGCGGGCCCAGGCGCCGAGCAGGTCGTCGTACTCCAGGTCGACCACGGCGGTCACCCCGCGGGCCGCCGCCGCGTCCGTCGCCTCCAGCACCCAGCCGTCCAGCACGTCGGCGCTGACCTGCCCGGCCCGGGCGTACACGGCCATGGCCTCCTGCTCGCGCAGCACGCCGGAGTCCTCGGGCAGGCCCAGGCGCCGCAGCGCGGGCGTGCTGCACCAGGCGGTGTGCAGGTCGGCGCTGACCAGGACCACCGGCCGGCCGGGCAGTGCCGCGTCGAGGACCGCGGCGTCGGCGGGCTCGGTCCACAGGGCGTCCCGGAAGCCCCGGGCGACGAGGAGGTCCCCGGCGTCCTCGCCCACCGCGGCGGCGACCAGCGCGGCCGCCTCCGCCGGCGACCGGGCGGCGGTCACGTCGATCCGCCGGCGGTTCTCGGCCTCCTGCTGGAGGTGGACGTGCTCGTCGCGCAGCCCGGGCAGCAGGGTGGCGCCGTCCATCTCGACCACCGCCGTCCCGCCCGGCAGGCCGTCCAGCCCCCGCGCGGTCGGCAGGTCGTCGGCGACGGCCACCACCCGCCCGCCGGCGAGCAGCACGTCGCGGACGGCGGCGCCCAGGCGGGCGTGGCGCAGCAGCAACCCGCTCACCGCGGCGGCCCGGCGACCTGCTCGGCCCGCCGGGCCAGGAACGCGTCGACCGGCCACGTGGTCAGGCCGCCGAACCGCACCTCGGTGGCCGTGCCGTCGGGACCCCACGTGTACTCGACTGCCTCCCCGGGCGACCCGAACCCGGCGGCCGACTCCTGGCGCAGCGTGGACCCGTCCTCGACCGTCAGCTCCAGCCAGTCCTCGTCCGGCGTCGGCAGGCCGGGGTGGAGCAGCACCAGCCGGCCGCCGAGCAGGGCGACGTCGAGCACGCCCCACAGGCTCGCCCACCGCCCGGTGAACCGCGCCAGGTCCGCCGGGTCCGGCGCCGCCGCCGCGGGCTCCGGTGCGGCCAGCGCCAGGTCGAGCAGCGCGAGCAGGCCGCGGGCCAGCACGTCGGCCGGGCCGTCGACGCAGTTGGTCAGCACGCTGACCACCACCTGGGCGTCCGGGTCGAGCCAGGTGCGGGTGATGTGGCCGGGGTACCCGCCGCTGTGCCCGACCAGCCGGCGCTCCCCCACGGTGTCCAGGTCGAACCCGAGGCCGTAGTGCCGCGGCTCCGTGCCGTGCGCCCGCACCTCCGACTCCGGCCGCCGCATCAGCCGCTTGCCCGCGTCGGACAGCAGCGTCTCGTCGCCGGTGAAGTGCGCGGCGCCGTAGGTGGTGAGGTCCCGGGCGGTCGAGTAGAAGCCGGTCGCCGCCGCCATGGCCCGGGTGTCGACGTGCGGGATGCGCAGCCGGGTGGCCTCCCCGCCGAGCAGGCCGGTGTGCCCGGCCGCGTAGTCGGCAGCCCGGGCGGGGTCCCACTCCGGCCCGGTGTCGGCCAGCCCCAGCCGGTCGACCACCGCGTGCCGCAGGTGCTCCGCGTACCGCTTCCCGGTCACCGCCTCGATCGCGAGGCCGAGCAGCGAGTACCCGACGTTCGAGTACTTGAAGTGCTCGTTGCGCCCGAAGGTCAGCGCGTCCCCGGCGGTCGCCGTGGCCAGCAGCCCCTGCTCGTCGGGGAACGGGTGCAGCAGCTGCCAGAAGTCGTTGTCCCCGCCGTCCCGGACCATGCCGGCCTGGTGGCCCAGCAGCTCGCGGACGGTGACCGCGGCGACCGCCGGTGCCCGCTCGGCCAGCGCGGGCACCCACTGGCCGATCGGGTCGTCCAGCCGCATCCGGCCCTGCTCGACCAGCTGCAGGACGGCGGTGGCGGTGAAGGTCTTGGAGTGGGAGGCGATCCGGAACAGGTGCCCGCGGGTCAGCTCCTCCCCGGTGGTCTCGTCGGCCAGGCCCAGCGCGGTGTCCAGCACCACGCGGTCCCCCACCCGGACGGCGGCCTGGACCCCGGGGACGCGCAGCCGCCGCCGCTGGTGCTCCAGCCAGGACTCCAGGTACGGCGCGGCCTCGGCCGCCACGTCGGCGACCTGGTCGGGGGTGCGGGGCATCGGCGGACAGCTCCTCGTCGCGCGGGCGGGACACCGTGATCCTGACGTGCCGCCCGACGGGCCCCGACCCCGGGCCGGGGCGGGTGTGCTGAGGTCCAGGGGTGGAGTGGTGGGTCGTCGTCCCGGCGAAGCGGCTCGCGGAGGCCAAGACACGGCTGACGCCGGTGACCGCCCGGCTGGGGCCGGCCGCGGCCGGCCGGCACCACGAGCTGGTCCTGGCCCTGCTCGCCGACACCGTCGCCGCGGCGGTGGACTGCCCCGCGGTCGCCGGGGTCCTGGTGGTCACCGACGATCCGCGCGCCGCCGCCGTCGTCACCGCGCTGGGCGCCCGCACGGTCCGCGACGAGCCCGGCGCCGGGCTCAACCCGGCGCTGGCGCACGGCGCCCTGGCGGCCCGCGCCGCCGGCGCGGACGCGGTCGCGGCGCTGAACTCCGACCTGCCCGCGCTCCGGCCGGCGGAGCTGGCGGAGGCCCTCGCGGCGGCCGCGGGACACCGGCGGAGCTTCGTGGCCGACGCCGACGGCACCGGGACGACGCTGCTGTGCGTCACGGCCGGCGAGCTGGGCCCCCGCTACGGCCCGCACTCCGCGGCGGCGCACGCGGCCGGCGGGGCGGTCCCGCTGGCCGGGAGCTGGCCGGGGCTGCGCCGCGACGTGGACACGCCGTCCGACCTGCGCACCGCCGCCGCCCTCGGCGTCGGGCCGCGCACCGGGCAGCTCCTCGATGTCACCTGCCGGACACCCGGGTGAGGCAGGATCGACGCGTGCCCGAAGCGACCGCACCGCTGCCTGCCGACCGGTTCCTGAACCGGGAGGTCTCCTGGCTCGACTTCAACGCCCGGGTCCTGGAACTGGCCGAGGACGACACCCTGCCGCTGCTCGAGCGGGTCAAGTACCTGTCGATCTTCGCCAGCAACCTCGACGAGTTCTTCATGGTGCGGATCGCCGGTCTCAAGCGCCGGCAGAGCACCGGCCTGACCGTGCGCTCAGCCGACGGGCTGACCATCCGCGAGCAGCTCGCCCGGGTCACCGAACGCACCCAGGACCTCGTGCACCGGCACGCCAACGTCTTCGAGAAGGACGTCGCCCCCCGGCTGGAGGAGCACGGGATCCGGTTGGTCCACTGGGCCGACCTGGACGACGCCGCGGCCGCGCGGCTGCGCGAGTACTTCCGGGACCAGGTCTTCCCGGTGCTCACCCCGCTGGCCGTCGACCCGGCGCACCCCTTCCCCTACATCAGCGGGCTGTCGCTGAACCTCGCCGTCTCGGTGCGCGACCCGGAGACCGGCGCCCCGCGCTTCGCCCGGGTGAAGGTGCCCAACAACGTGCCGCGGTTCATCCCGGTGGGGCCGGTCGACTCGCAGGCGGTGTTCCTGCCGCTCGAGGACCTGATGGCCGCCCACCTGCAGCAGCTGTTCCCCGGGCTGGACGTGCTGGACCACCACCTGTTCCGGGTCACCCGCAACGCCGACATGGAGGTCGAGGAGGACCGCGACGAGGACCTCCTGCAGGCGCTGGAGCGCGAGCTGGCCCGGCGGCGGTTCGGGCCGGCGGTGCGGCTGGAGGTCACCGAGTCGATCGACCCGCAGATCCTCGACGTCCTCGTCTCGGAGCTGGAGATCCACCGCGGCGACGTGGTCTCCGTCCCCGGCCTGCTCGACCTCGCCTCGCTGATGGCGCTGTACGACCTCGACCGTCCCGAGCTCAAGGACGAGCCGTTCGTGCCGGCCACCCACCCGCGGCTGTCCGAGGGCGAGACGCCGAAGAGCGTGTTCGCCACGCTGCGCGAGGGCGACGTGCTGGTGCACCACCCCTACGACTCCTTCGCCACCAGCGTGCAGCGCTTCATCGAGCAGGCCGCCGCCGACCCGAACGTGCTGGCGATCAAGCAGACGCTGTACCGCACCTCCGGCGACTCGCCGATCGTGAACGCGCTCATCGACGCGGCCGAGGCCGGCAAGCAGGTCGTCGTCCTCGTGGAGATCAAGGCGCGCTTCGACGAGGAGGCCAACATCAGCTGGGCCCGCTCGCTGGAGCGCGCCGGCTGCCACGTCGTCTACGGCCTGGTCGGGCTCAAGACGCACTGCAAGACGGCCCTCGTCGTCCGCATGGAGCAGGGGATGCTCCGCCGCTACTGCCACATCGGGACCGGCAACTACAACCCCAAGACCGCCCGCATCTACGAGGACCTCGGCGTCCTGACCGCCGACGCGCGGGTCGGCGCCGACCTCACCGACCTGTTCAACACCCTCACCGGCTACTCGCGGCAGACGACCTACCGGTCGCTGCTGGTGGCGCCGCACGGCGTCCGCACCGGGCTGGTCGAGCGGATCCGCCGGGAGGCGCGCCACGCCGGCGAGGGCCGGCCCTCCGGCATCCGGATCAAGGTGAACTCCCTGGTGGACGAGGAGATCATCGACGCGCTGTACGAGGCGTCCCGGGCCGGTGTCCCGATCGAGCTGCTCATCCGTGGCATCTGCGCGCTGCGACCGGGCGTGCCGGGGTTGTCGGAGACGATCCGGGCGCGGTCGATCGTCGGGCGGTTCCTGGAGCACTCGCGGGTCATGAACTTCGCCAACGCCGGCACGCCGGAGTGGTGGCTGGGCAGCGCCGACCTCATGCACCGCAACCTCGACCGCCGGGTCGAGGTGCTGCTGCGGGTCACCGACCCGGTCGCCCAGCGGCAGCTGCAGCACACCTTCGACGCGGCCCTGGCGCCGGACGTGCGCAGCTGGCAGCTGGCCGGCGACGGCACCTGGACCCGCACCGGGGACCGCGACTACCACCGCGAGCAGATCGCGCACCGCGGGGACACCGGTGCCTGACCTGATCCCGGCCGGGGGCGGGGTGCTGTGGCGCACCACGGACGACGGCACGCTGGAGACCGCGGTGGTCCACCGTCCCAAGTACGACGACTGGTCGCTGCCCAAGGGCAAGCTCGACGCCGGTGAGCACGCGCTGCCCGCGGCGGTGCGCGAGGTGTGCGAGGAGACCGGCCTGGCGGCGGTCGTGGGCCGGCGCAGCGTGCAGACCCGCTATCCGGTCCGGAACGGCGTCAAGCGGGTCGACTACTGGCTCATGCAGGTCGTCGACGGGGCCTTCAGCCCGAACAGCGAGGTCGACGAGCTGCGCTGGCTGCCGGTGCCGGAGGCCGCCGCGCTGCTCACCCACGAGCACGACCGGGAGGTGCTGGCCGACCTCGCCCGGGCCGACCTGCCGCGGGCGCCCCGGCTGCTGCTGGTCCGGCACGCCTCGGCCGGGGACCGCAGCGACTGGGACGGCCCGGACCACGAGCGGCCGCTGGACCGCCGCGGCCGCGAGCAGGCGGAGACGCTGGCCCGGGTGCTGCCAGTGTTCGGGCCGGCCCGGCTGCTCAGCGCGCCGCCGACCCGCTGCCGGTCGACCCTCGAGCCGCTCGCGGAGGCCATGGGGCTGCCGGTCGGCGAGCTGCCCGAGCTCGGCGAGAAGGGGTTCACCGCCGATCCGCACGCCGGGCTGGCCGTCGTGGAGGAGCTGCTGCTCTCCGACGACGGCGGCCCGGTCGTCGTCTCCAGCCAGGGCGGCGCGATCCCCTCGGTGCTCATGAGCCTGGGTGTGCGCTGGCAGGGCACCGCCGGGCCGCTGTGGCCGCCGGCGGCGAAGGGCAGCGTGTGGGCGCTCGGCGGGCGCCCGGGCGCGCTGGCCGCCGACTACTACCGCGACTTCGAGCCCGACCCGGCCGCCCCGGCCCGCCGTCCCCCGGCACCAGAGGCCGCCCTCCCGCACCAGCGCTGATCCGGCGAGAGGACCCCTCCACAGGGGCCCTCAGGCGGGGAGCGTCGTCGGCAGCCAGGCCGGCCGCTGCGCCTCGAACGCCGCGACGTCGTCCAGGTGCCGCTCGGTGAGGCCGACGTCGTCGAGCCCCTCGAGCAGCCGCCAGCGGACGTAGTCGTCGATGTCGAACGGCACGGCCGTGCTGCCGTACCGGACCTCCTTCGCCTGCAGGTCGACCGTCACCGGCAGGGCGGGGTCGGCCTCGATCGCGG
Organism: Modestobacter sp. I12A-02662; assembly: GCF_041028325.1. Classification (NCBI taxonomy): domain Bacteria; kingdom Bacillati; phylum Actinomycetota; class Actinomycetes; order Geodermatophilales; family Geodermatophilaceae; genus Modestobacter; species Modestobacter sp. I12A-02662. Next base: position 96,739 of record NZ_JABGDE010000009.1, read on the forward strand.
CCCACAGCGCCTCGACCTGGTCCTGCGGGAGGATGACCGTCAGCAGCCCGGACTTGGTCGAGTTGTTGCGGAAGATGTCGGCGAAGCGGGAGCTGATCACGACCCGGAAGCCGCCGTCGAGCAGCGCCCAGTTGGCGTGCTCACGGGAGGAGCCGGTGCCGAAGTCCGGGCCGGCGACCAGGATCGAGGCGCCGGCGTACTGCGGCTGGTTGAGCACGAAGTCCGGCTCGTTGGTGCGCCAGGCGACGAACAGCCCGTCCTCGAAGCCGGTGCGGGTGATCCGCTTGAGGTACTCGGCCGGGATGATCTGGTCGGTGTCGACGTTGCTGCGCCGCAGCGGCGCGGCGGTGCCGGTGTGCGTGGTGAAGGCATCCATGGTCAGACTCCAGCGGGGACGTCGGTCAGGTCGGAGGGCGCGGTCAGCCGCCCGGTGAGCGCGGTCGCCGCGGCCACCGCCGGGGAGACCAGGTGGGTGCGCCCGCCCTTGCCCTGCCGGCCCTGGAAGTTGCGGTTGCTGGTCGACGCCGAGCGCTCGCCCGGCTTCAGCTGGTCGGGGTTCATGCCCAGGCACATCGAGCAGCCGGCGCCGCGCCACTCGGCTCCGGCCTCGAGGAACACCCGGTCCAGGCCCTCGGCCTCGGCCTGCTGCTTGACCCCCACGGAGCCGGGGACGACGAGCATCCGGGTGTGCGGGTCGATGGTCTTCCCGCGCAGCATCTCGGCCGCGACCCGCAGGTCCTCGATCCGGCCGTTGGTGCACGAGCCGAGGAAGACGGTGTCCACCTCGATCGCGCGCAGCGGCGTGCCCGCGGTCAGGCCCATGTAGGCCAGCGCGGACTCCGCGGCCCGGCGCTCGCTCTCGTCGGCGATCTGCGCCGGGTCCGGCACCCGCTCGCCGATCGGGAGGCCCTGCCCGGGGTTGGTGCCCCAGGTGACGTAGGGGGTCAGGGACGCCGCGTCGATGTGCACCTCGCGGTCGAAGACGGCGTCGTCGTCCGAGCGCAGGGTGCGCCAGTGCGCCACGGCGGCCTGCCAGTCGGCGCCCTGCGGGGCGTGCGGGCGGCCCTCCAGGAAGTCGAAGGTCGTCTGGTCCGGGGCGATCAGCCCGGCCCGGGCGCCGGCCTCGATCGACATGTTGCAGATGGTCATCCGGGCCTCCATCGACAGCGCCTCGATCGCGCTGCCGCGGTACTCGATGACGTGCCCCTGGCCGCCGCCGGTCCCGATCTCGGCGATGACCGCCAGGATGATGTCCTTCGCCGAGACGCCGGCGGGCAGCTCGCCGTCGACGGTGACCGCCATCTGCTTGGCCGGGTGCTGCGGCAGGGTCTGGGTGGCCAGCACGTGCTCGACCTCGCTGGTGCCGATGCCGAAGGCGAGCGCGCCGAACGCGCCGTGCGTGGAGGTGTGGCTGTCGCCGCAGACGATCGTCATGCCCGGCTGGGTGAGGCCCAGCTGCGGCCCGATGACGTGCACGATGCCCTGGTCGCGGTCGCCCATCGGGGCCAGCCGGATGCCGAACTCGGCGGTGTTGCGCCGCAGCGCCTCGACCTGCGCCCGGCTGACCGGGTCGGCGATCGGGGCGAGGACGTCCAGCGTCGGGACGTTGTGGTCCTCGGTCGCCATCGTCAGGTCCGGGCGGCGGACCGTGCGCCCGGCGGCGCGCAGCCCGTCGAAGGCCTGCGGGCTGGTGACCTCGTGCACGAGGTGCAGGTCGATGTAGAGCAGGTCGGGCTCCCCCGCCGTACGCCGGACGACGTGCTGCTCGTACACCTTCTGCGCCAGGGTGCTGCCCACGGCTGTCCTCCTCGGGTCCGGCCCATCTCGTTTGCCGTCTCAGACAGTGAGATGAGAGTATTGCTGCGTGGGACAGCCTAACCCCGTTGCCGTGCTGGACAAAGCCGTGGCCATCCTCCGTGCGGTGGCCGACGAGCCGGCCAGCCTCGCCGAGCTGGTCGTCCGCACCGGGCTGCCCCGGGCCACGGCCCACCGGCTCGCCACCGCACTGGAGGGCCACCGGATGCTGCGCCGCACCGCCGCCGGCGCCTGGGCGCCCGGACCGGGCCTGGCCGAGCTGGGCCGGGGTGGCGCGGACCTCGCCGAGCTCGCCGGCCGGCACCTGCCCACCCTGCGGGACGCCACCGGCGAGAGCGCCCAGTTCTACGTGCGCGACGGCGGCAGCCGGGTCTGCATCGCCGCCGCCGAACGGGCCCACGGGCTGCGCGACACCGTCCCGGTGGGCGCGCGGCTGCCGCTGACCGCCGGGTCCGCGGCGCACGCCCTGCTGGCCTTCGCCCCCGCCGACGAGGTCACCGGCCTGCTCCCCTCGGCGAGCTTCACCGCCCGCACGCTGCTCGACGTCCGCCGGCGGGGCTGGGCGCACAGCATCGCCGAGCGCGAGCCCGGGGTCGCCTCGCTGTCCGCCCCCGTCCGGGACGGCTCGGGCGGCGTGCTGGGCGCGGTGTCCATCTCCGGGCCGATCGAGCGGCTGGGGCGGCGACCGAGCCCCGAGGTGGTCAGCGCCGTCCTGGAGGCCGCCGTCGCCATCTCCCGCGCGGCCCGCTAGTGAGGGCCAGACTGGTCCCATGACCGCCACGGAGACCGACCGGGGCCGGGCGCGCGTCGCCGACCCGGGTGAGGGCATCGGGCTGGACGAGCTGGCCCTGGCCACCCGCAACCACGGACTGCCGCTCGAGGCCCTACGCTACGACGTCACGCCGCCGGGCCTGCACTATGTGCTGACGCACTTCGACATCCCCGCCGTCGACCCGGCCACCTGGACGCTGGAGGTCACCGGCGCCCTCGCGCGGCCGCTGCGGCTGACCCTCGCCGAGCTGCAGGCGCGGCCGGCCGCATCGGCCCGGGTGCTGCTGGAGTGCGCCGGCAACGGCCGGGCCCGCTACGAGCCGCGGCCGGTCAGCCAACCGTGGTTGCTGGAGGCGGTCGGGACGGCGGAGTGGGGCGGCACGCCGCTGGCGCCGCTGCTGGAGGAGGCCGGGGTCTCCCCCGGCGCGGTCGACGTGGCCTTCACCGGCGCCGACCACGGGGTCGAGCGGGGTGTCGAGCAGGACTACGCCCGCGGCCTCCCGCTGGCCGAGGCCCTGCGCCCGGACGTCCTCCTCGCCTGGTCGATGAACGGCGCGCCCCTGCCGCCGCAGCACGGGGCGCCGCTGCGGCTGGTCGTCCCCGGCTGGTACGGCATGGCGCACGTGAAGTGGCTGACCTGCATCGAGGTCCTCGAGGAGCCGTTCACCGGCTACCAGAACGCCACGGCGTACCGGGTGAAGGTCGACGCGGACGACCCCGGCGAGCCGGTGACCCGGATCCGGCCGCGGGCGCTGATGACCCCGCCGGGCTGGCCGGACTTCATGACCCGCGAGCGGTTCGTGCGGGCCGGTGCCGTCGCGCTGACCGGGCGGGCGTGGTCGGGCCAGGCACCGGTCACCCGGGTCGAGGTCAGCACGGACGGGGGCGCGACCTGGGCCGACGCCGACCTCGCCCCCGCCGATCCGGGGCACCCCTTCGCCTGGCGCGCCTGGACCGCCTCCTGGGACGCCCGGCCCGGGTCCGCGGAGCTGCTGGTGCGGGCCACCGACGCCACTGGCGAGACCCAGCCCGTGGAGCAGCAGTGGAACCGGCAGGGCATGGCGAACACGCTGGTGCAGCGGGTGCCGGTCACCGTGCTGGAGGCCTGAGCAAGAAGTTGGCTCCCGCAACGGCGGGCCGGAGCAACCGGGCGGACCCCGCAGCGACCAGGGGCGGGGACGACGAGAGCCCCCGGCCGGGTGGGCCGGGGGCTCTGCCACGGGTAGCCCCGAAGGGATTCGAACCCTCGCTACCGCCGTGAGAGGGCGGCGTCCTGGGCCGCTAGACGACGGGGCCGTGCGTGCGGCACCGATGATGCCACGACCCCTCCGGCGGACGTGACGGGCCCCCGGGCAGCGGCTGGAGCCGGCCGCTGCCCGGGGGTCGAGCGCCCCCACCGTCGGGTGGGCCGTGGCACGGCCCGGCCCTCCGGTCGGTCCGACGGCTCCACCTCGGCGTCGGGCGCCGTGCAGTGCCCGGGAACGCCGAGAGCCCCCGGCCTGGTGGGCCGGGGGCTCTCGCATCGCGTAGCCCCGAAGGGATTCGAACCCTCGCTACCGCCGTGAGAGGGCGGCGTCCTGGGCCGCTAGACGACGGGGCCGTGCGCTGCGCCGGAGCGCAGGTCGTGCTGGAGGAGATGGTGCTTCCTCGCTGGGGTACCAGGACTCGAACCTAGACTAACGGAACCAGAAACCGTCGGGCTGCCAATTACCCCATACCCCAAGGGCCGTGCTGCACCTCGCGGCGCTGGTACAGAACTGTACCCGATGCCCGGAGCGGGTCCGCACGGGGGTGGTGCCTCCGCTTCGGAGCCTCGGCGGTCGGGCCGGGTCAGGCCCGCTCGGCGGCAGCCGCGATGTCGTCGAGGTCCTGCTCCAGCGCCTTGGTCACGGCGCGGCGTCCCAGCGGCGCCGTGACCGCCCCGAGGACCCGCGCCACCGTGCTCGTCGGGCGACCGCCGAAGGTCATCGTCACGTCCGTCCCGCCGTCGTCGGACGGGGCGGCGGCGAACGTCGACACGTAGTGGGCGCCCCGGCTCGCCGCCTCGACCCGGTAGGACCGGTGCGGCTCCACCGCGGTCACCGTCATCTCCTCGGTCGCCGACCGGCCCATCATCGTCCGCGTCTCCCGCCAGCGCGTCCCGACGCCGAAGGACTCCGGCGTCAGCACCTCGACCGCGTCGATCCCCCGGATCACCTGCGGTGACCCGGCGAGGTCGGTCGCCACGTCCCAGACCCGCTGCACCGTCGCCGCCACGTGCCGGCGGACCTCCACGTCCTGCATCGCTGCCCCACTCCCTCGGGTCCCGGTACCGCCCCGGACGGCGGCGTGGCCACTGCCACCGGGGGACGACGAGACCTCCGCACCGAGGGTGCCCGCGCGCGCCGTCACGCCCCCCGGTCGCCGTCGCCGGTCCGGCTCCAGCGCGGGTCGGGCGGCGGTGGACCCGGAGGCGCCGGGCGCGGCCACGCGCCTGCGGGCGCGGCGTACGGGGATCCCGCCGGGAGCGCACCGGCGTGGCCCATCGGGTCCGCCGCCGGCGCCCCGACGGGGACCTGCGTCCCGCCCGGCGACGCCGCGGGGAGCCCGCGCCGCAGGTCGACGGCGGGGCTGCGCAGCTCGGGCCGGACCCGGGACCGGGACCGCGCCACCAGCGCGACGTAGGCGCCCATCGCGAGCACGTCCAGCCCCACGACCAGCAGGCCCTCCAGTCCGGTCAGGGTCGCGTCGGTGTCGGCGCCGTCGCCGAGCAGGCCGGCGATCACGAAGACCAGCACGTTGTTCACCGCGTGCAGCACGATGGCCGCCTCGAGCCCGCCGGTCAGCGACACGACCGCGGAGGCGGCCAGCCCGAACACGAACCGGTCGAAGAAGGTCAGGAAGTCCGGGGGGAGGTGCGCCGAGGAGAACAGCGCGGCGGTGGACACGGCGGCGACCACCGGCCCCGCCCGCGGTGCGCGGGTCCAGGCGGCGATGGCCTGGCTGAGGTACCCGCGGAACACGTACTCCTCGGCCGCCGACTGCAGGGGTGTGGTGAGGACCACCACCAGCAGCAGCCAGCCGAGCGCGGGCACCGGTCCGGTGATCGGCTCGTCGGTCAGCAGCGAGAGCCCCACCGAGATGGCGATCCCGGCCCCCAGCGTGGCCAGGGCGCGCCAGGTGTAGGGCAGGAACAGCCGCCAGCGCAGCCGCCCGAGCACCGAGGAGGACCAGCCGATCCGCAGGCCGTGCGGCACCGCCCAGCACAGCCAGACGATGGGGATCGCGACGATCAGCGAGGAGTTCGTGACCAGCAGCACCCAGGGGTCGGTGAGGTCGACGAACGCCAGGTCCGGCCCGATGCCGGTGACCAGCGCCACCAGCACCACCACGACCGAGGCGACGGTGTAGACGACGCCGAACAGCAGCAGCCCCAGCACCGGCCGCCACCACGCCCAGTCCCGGGCCCGCATGAGGAACGGGTAGGACTGCGGGGTGTCGAACGGCGGTGCCCCGGGCGGCGTCACCGGCCGGGGTGCCCGCCGTCCGCGGGTGCCGGTCGCGGGCGGGCCGGGGACGGCGCCGGGCGGTGGCCCGGCCGGCATCCCGATCGGCACCTGCGGGGGTGCTCCGTAGCGGGCGGTCGCCGGCGGGCCGGCGTACGGCTGCACGGCGTCCGGCTGCACGGCGTCCGGCCGGCCGGCGTCCGGCCGTGCCGCGTACGGCAGGCCGCCCCAGGCCACCCCCGCGCCGTTCACCGGCCGGCCGGTCCACGGGCCGGGCCAGCCTGCCCCGGTCACGCGCTCGCGGTCCCGCGGGCGGCCGCCAGGCGGGCGAGCGTGCGCTCCCGGCCGAGCAGCTCCATGGACTCGTACAGCGGCGGGGAGACCGTCCGGCCACTGACCGCCACGCGCACCGGACCGAACGCCTGCCGCGGCTTGCGCCCGAGGCCCTCGACGAGCGCCTCCTTCAGCGCCGACTCGATGGCCGGGGTCGACCAGTCGGGCAGCGCGGTGAGCGCCGTGCTGGCGGCGTCGAGCACCTCGACGGCGCCGGCGCCGAGCTGCTTCTCCGCGGCGGCCGGGTCGATCTGCACCTCGTCGGTGAAGAGGAAGCCGAGCAGCCCCACGGCGTCGGACAGCACGATCATCCGTTCCTGGGCGAGCGGCGCGATCGCGGTGAGCACGGCGGCCTGCTCGGGGGTCGGCGGGTCGGTGACCAGCCCGGCGCCCGCCAGGAAGGGCACGACCCGGCGGATGAACTCCTCCACCGGCAGCGCGCGCAGGTGGGTGGCGTTGATCGCCTCGGCCTTCTTCAGGTCGAAGCGGGCCGGGTTGGCGCTGACCCGGGTGACGTCGAAGGCCTCGACCATCTCCTGGACGCTGAACACGTCCCGGTCCTCCGCGATCGCCCAGCCCAGCAGCGCCAGGTAGTTGGTCAGCCCCTCGGGCAGGAACCCGCGCTCGGGGTAGACGTCGAAGTTCGCCTGCGGGTCCCGCTTGGACAGCTTCTTGGTGCCCTCGCCCATGACGTAGGGCAGGTGGCCGAACCGCGGGGTGCCCGACGCGACGCCGATGTCGGTGAGCGCGGCGTAGAGGGCGAGCTGGCGCGGGGTCGAGGGCAGCAGGTCCTCGCCGCGCAGCACGTCGGTGATGCCCATCAGCGCGTCGTCGACCGGGTTGACGAACGGGTACAGCGACACGCCGTTGCCGCGCACGAGGACGAAGTCCGGCACCGACCCGGCTCCGAAGCGCACCTCGCCGCGCACCAGGTCGGTCCAGGCGAGGTCGTCGTCGGGCATCCGCAGGCGCAGCACCGGCAGGCGGCCCTCGTCCCGGAAGGCGGCCTTCTGCGCGTCGGTGAGGAACCGGTCGGCGTTGTCGTAGCCGAGCTTGGGGTCCTGCCCGGCGGCGAGCCGGCGGGCGTCGACCTCCTCGTTGGTGGAGTAGGACTCGTAGGCGTGACCGGACTCCAGCAGCCGCGCGGCCACGTCCCGGTAGATCTCGTGCCGCTCGGACTGCCGGTACGGACCGTGCGGGCCGCCCACCTCGGGGCCCTCGTCCCAGTCGATCCCGAGCCAGCGCAGGCTGGCCAGCAGGTGCTGGTAGGACTCCTCGGAGTCGCGGGAGGCGTCGGTGTCCTCGATGCGGAACACCAGCCGACCGCCGCAGTGCCGGGCGTGGGCCCAGTTGAACAGCGCCGTCCGCAGCAGGCCGACGTGCACCATCCCGGTCGGGGACGGGCAGAACCGGGTCCGGACGACGGGCGCCGCCGGCTCGCTCATCGGCTGCCGCCCGCGGTGGAGGTGCGATCGGCGCCGGACACGGTGTTGGTCAGCGTCCCCAGCCCCTCGATCGTGCACTCCACCCGCTGCCCCGGCGCGATCGGGCCGACGCCCGACGGGGTGCCGGTCAGGACGACGTCCCCGGGCAGCAGGGTCATCACCTGGGAGATGTAGGAGATGAGCATCGGCAGGCCGAAGATGAGCTGGCTGGTGCGGCCGGACTGGCGCGGCTCGCCGTCCACGGTGCAGGAGATCGCCAGGTCCGCCGGGTCCTTGCCCAGGCCGGCCAGGTCGGTCTCGATCCACGGGCCGAGCGGGCAGAAGGAGTCGAAGCCCTTCGCCCGGGTCCACTGGCCGTCGCTGACCTGCATGTCCCGCTCGGAGACGTCGTTGCCGATCGTGTAGCCGAAGACGCTGGCCATCGCCTGCTCCTCGGTGACCGACCGGGCGCCGCGCGCCCCGATGACCACCGCCAGCTCCACCTCGTGGTGCACGTTGGTGCTGCCGGGCGGGATGCGGATCGCATCGCCGGGGCCGATCACCGAGGTCGAGGGCTTGAGGAAGATCAGCGGCGCCTTGGGCGCGTCCCCGGTGACGCCCTTCATCTCGGCGACGTGGTCGGCGTAGTTCTTGCCGATGCAGACCACCTTGCTGGGCAGGATCGGCGAGAGCAGCCGGACGTCGGCGGCGGCGAACCGCTGGCCGGTGAAGGAGATCTGCCCGAACGGGTGGCCCTCGATCTGGGCGACCTGGCCGTCCCCGTCGAGGACCCCGAAGGACATGCCGGCTGGGTGGGCGAAGCGGACGATGCGCACGTCCCGAGATTACGTGCGCCGCCGGGCGGTCCGGGCGGCGGCTACGGTGCGGCATGGCCTGCCGGATCACCGAACTCGCCGTCGACTCGCGGGACCCCGCCGCGCTGGCCGCCTGGTGGGCGGAGGTGCTGGGCTACGAGGTGATCGACACCGACGACGACGGCGCCGTCGAGATCGGACCGCCCGGCCAGGGGCCGGAGGGCCCCGTGCCGACGATCGTCTTCGCGCCGGTCGCCGACCCGACGCCGGGCAAGCTGCGCCTGCACCTGGACCTCAACGCCACCGACCGCGACCAGGACGCCGAGCTCCAGCGGCTGCTCGGCCTCGGCGCGACGCCGGCCGACGTCGGTCAGGGGCCGCTCGGCGACACCATGACGTGGCACGTGCTGGCCGACCCGGAGGGCAACGAGTTCTGCCTGCTCCGCAGCACGGTGGCCCCCCTCAGCGGTGACGCACGGCGTAGGTGAGCGCGTCGACGAGCGCGTGCCAGGACGCCTCGACGATGTTGTCGTGGACGCCGACGGTGGTCCACTCCCCCGCGCCGTCGGTGCTGTCGACCAGCACCCGGGTGGTCGCGCTGGTGCCGCCCTTCCAGCCGAGGATGCGCACCTTGTAGTCGGCCAGCGAGACCCCGGCGAGCGCCGGGTACCGGCTGACCAGCGCCTCGCGCAGCGCGTTGTCCAGCGCGTTGACCGGGCCGTTGCCCTCGGCGGTGCGGATCACCCGCTCGGCCCCGCCGTCCTCGGTGGGGACGTGGACCTTGACGGTCGCCTCGCTGACCACCACCCCGTTGCCCCAGTGCTCCACGGTGGTGCGGTAGCTCTCCAGCTCGAACAGGGGCGCGGGCGCACCGGGCAGCTGGGCGCGCAGCAGCAGCTCGAAGGACGCGTCGGCGGCCTCGAAGGACCAGCCGTCGGCCTCGAGCACCTTCACCTGGTCGACCACCCGGCCGATCGCGTCCGCCTGGCCGGCCAGGTCGACGCCGAGCTCCCGGCCCTTGAGCTCGACCGAGGCGCGGCCGGCCATCTCGGTGACCAGGATGCGCATGTCGTTGCCCACCACGGCCGGGTCCAGGTGGTTGTACAGCTCCGGGCTGACCTTGATGGCGCTGGCGTGCAGGCCCGCCTTGTGGGCGAAGGCCGACACCCCCACGTAGGGCTGGTGGTCGTCGGGGGCGATGTTGGCCAGCTCGGCGATCGCGGAGCTGACCCGGGTGAGCTCGGCCAGGCACCCCTCGGGCACCACCGGCAGGCCCATCTTGGTGACCAGGTTCGCGATCAGGGCGAAGGTGTCGGCGTTGCCGGCCCGCTCCCCGTAGCCGTTGGCGGTGCCCTGCACGTGCGTGACGCCGGCCTCGACCGCGGCCAGGCTGTTGGCCACCGCGCAGCCGGTGTCGTCCTGGCAGTGGATGCCCAGCCGGCCGGAGGTGCGTGCCCGGACGTCGGCGACCACCCGGTGGACGCCCATCGGCAGCATCCCGCCGTTGGTGTCGCACATGACCCCGACCTCGGCGCCGGCGGCGAACGCCGTCTCCAGCACCCGCACCCCGTAGTCGGGGTCGGCGGCGTACCCGTCGAAGAAGTGCTCGCAGTCCACGAAGACCCGCCGTCCGGCGGCGACCAGGAAGGCCACCGTGTCGGCGACCATCGCGAGGTTCTCCTCCAGCGTGGTGCGCAGCGCCTCGCGCACGTGCCGGACGTCGGACTTGGCCACCACGCAGACCACCGGCGCGCCGGCGTCCAGCAGCGCCCGCACCTGCGGGTCGTCCGCCACGCGCACCCCCGCCTTGCGGGTCGCCCCGAAGGCCACCAGCTGGGCGTGCCGCAGGCGCAGCTCGTTGCGCGCCCGGGCGAAGAACTCGGTGTCCTTGGGCAGGGCGCCGGGCCAGCCGCCCTCGATGAAGCCGACCCCCACCTCGTCCAGCAGCCGGGCGACCGCGAGCTTGTCGGCCACCGAGTAGCTGACCCCCTCGCGCTGGGCTCCGTCGCGGAGGGTCGTGTCGAAGACGTGGAAGTCGGTAACGGTGGCCACGGGAGCTCCTGGGTGCGGTTTCGACCCCGAACACGAAGAAGACCCCCCGGGTACGGGAGGTCTGCGCGCAGTCGGGGAATGACTGCGCGCTAGCTGATGATGATCGTGCGCGGGGTGTGCATCCCGGTCAGTGAAGCACGCAGCCGGCCGTTCGTGGAACGGGCCGTCCAGACAGTGGGACAGCGAGCCCAGGAGGCGGACCTGTCCCGGGCGGCCGCACCGGCCGCCGTCCACCGGCCGTGACCGCAGCGTCGATCAGGTGACCTGACCACCGGCTGTCCTCCCGCACCAGCGTGGCTGCAGGCGGACAGCGTTCGATCAGGTCACCTGATCGATGCCGGGGGTCTGGTTCAGCCGCCGGCGAGCGCGGCCAGCCGGTCGCCGACCTCGGCGGTGCGCACCTGGTTGCGCGGGTCCCGGGTGGACACGTCGAACGCGACCGCGGCGTTGACCTTCTTGGCCAGCTCCGTGCGGCCGAGGTGCTCCAGCAGGAGCCCGACCGACAGCACGGTCGCGGTCGGGTCGGCGACGCCGGTGCCGGCGATGTCCGGGGCCGAGCCGTGCACGGGCTCGAACATGCTGGGGTTGGTGCCGGAGACGTCCAGGTTGCCGCTGGCCGCCAGCCCGATGCCGCCGGTGACCGCGGCGGCGATGTCGGTGACGATGTCGCCGAAGAGGTTGTCGGTGACGATGACGTCGTAGCGGGCCGGGTCGGTGATGAAGAACATCGCGGCCGCGTCGACGTGCTGGTAGGCGACGGTGACCTCCGGGAACTCCGCGGAGACCTCTTCGACCGTGCGCGACCACAGCGAGCCGGCGTGGGTCAGCACGTTGGTCTTGTGGATGAGCGTGAGGTGGCGGCGTGGGCGGGCGGTGGCCCGCTCGAAGGCGTAGCGGACGACGCGCTCGACGCCGAAGGCGGTGTTGAGGCTGACCTCGGTGGCCACCTCGTGGGGGGTGTCGCGCCGGAGCACGCCGCCGTTGCCCACGTAGGGCCCCTCGGTGCCCTCGCGCACGCACAGCATGTCGATCACGCCGGGGTCGGCCAGCGGGCTGCGGACGCCGTCGAAGAGCCGGGCCGGGCGCAGGTTCACGTGGTGGTCGAGCTCGAAGCGGAGCTTGAGCAGCAGGCCCCGCTCGAGGATGCCGCTGGGCACGCTCGGGTCGCCGACCGCCCCGAGCAGGATGGCGTCGTGCTGCCGCAGCTCGTCGAGCACGGAGTCCGGCAGCAGCTCGCCGGTGCGCTGCCAGCGCGCCGCCCCCAGGTCGTAGCGGGTGCTCTCCACGTCGGGGGCGACCGCGTCGAGGACCTTGAGGCCCTCGGCCACCACCTCGGGACCGATGCCGTCTCCGGGGACCACTGCCAGGCGCATGAGGTCAGAGGCTATCGGTCGCTCCCGGACCGGCTCCCACCGCACGCGCGGACGCCCCCCGCGAGGGGTGCTCGCGGGGGGCGTCCGGGTGCTGCCGTGCGGTGCCGGTCAGCCGGCCGGGGCGGCCGCCGGGTCGCCGGCGGCCACGGCGGGCGGCAGTTGCGCGGCCTCCGCGCCCTCCAGGACCGGGACGCCCACGGACTGCGCCCGGCCGGTCCCGCCGTCGTTGTGCTGGAACAGCACCAGCGCGCCCTTGTCCCCGCCGATCGCCACGTCGGCCGCGTAGGAGGCCGGGTCCTGGGTGATCGTGAGGACGTCGCCCCCGGCGGCCGGCACGAGCACCGCCGGCCCCCACTCGGCGGAGGTGAAGCTCAGGCCCGGGGTCACCGGGTCGAAGCTCATCGGCTCCGCAGCGAGCTCCGGGAGACCGGCAGACGAGGTGACCGTGCCGAGGTCGTCCACGGTGCCGTAGGCGCTGAACGACTGCACCCCGAACCCGATCCGCCCGGTGATCAGCGGCATCACCGACATCGGCGCGGCCAGGATCTGGACGTCGGAGTCGAATACGTTGGTGTCGATCGCGCCGTCCGCGACGTTCAGGTACCCGATGTAGGGCGCCTCCGCGGGAAGCAGGGTGAAGTTCGAGTCGGTCACCACGACCAGCGGGGCGTCGTACCCCGCGATCCGGACGGTGGTGACCTGGTAGTCCCAGGCCCCGTCGCCCGTGGCGTCGATGAAGACGCCGTGGTTGGTCACCGTCTGCGGCGAGGTGGCCTTGCCGTGCGAGGAGACCCCGAAGTACAGGCCCCCGAACGCGTCGGTGGTCACGCCGACCCGCGCGAGGTCGACCGACCGCTCCAGCTCGGACTTGTAGCAGGTCTCCAGCAGCTCGGTGGTGCACTGGGGCAGCTCGGGGCTGGTGCCCAGCTGCTCCATGCCGGTGACCAGCGAGGTGTAGGAGGTCGGCTGGTAGGCCGGGCCGTTGGCCACCCCCTGACCGGCCAGCGTGATCGAGCCGCCGTCCGGCGCCACCTCGGCCGTGAGCGTCGAGGCGGGCTTCGGGTTGGCGTGCACGGGGACCCGCAGCTCACCGCCCTCGCCGCCGGCCGGGGTGAGCACGACGCGGCCGCTGGCCTCGCCGAGGAACTGCCGCCCCAGGTCGACCCCGCTCTGCGACACGGTCGGGTCACCGGTCTTCAGGAGCTCGTCCTGGACCGCGGTCATCGTGACCGTGAAGGTGCTGGTCCCACCCGGTGCCACCGTGACCTGGTCGGCGGAGAACGTGTAGGTCACCCCGGGCTGCTCGGCCGCGGCCTCGTAGCCGATGCCGTAGGTCGCGGCGGCGTCCCCCTTGTTGGCGACCGTGATGGTCTTGGTCGCCTGGACCTCCTCCTCGGCGACCTCGACCACCCCGAAGGACGCCGACACGACCCCGGAGCCGGCCTCGGCGTAGGCGAGGACGGTGTTCCCGACCGCGGCCCGGGCGTCGAGCCGCCCGGCGCCGACCCGGTTCGGGCCGTACTCGAGGCCGGTCTGGCCCTCCCCGGTGAAGACGTCGTGGGCGGCGGTGTTCATCAGGTCGGCCTTGACCTCCTCCGTCGTCCACTCCGGGTGCGCCGCGCGGACGAGGGCGGTGACCCCGGCCGTCGCCGGCGAGGCCATCGACGTGCCGGAGATGCTCACGCCCCGGGTCCCGGTGCCCACCGCCGCGGAGTAGAGCGTGACCCCCGGCGCCGCGAGGTCGGGCTTGACGCCGTTCTCCTGCCGCGTCCCGCGGGAGCTGAACGTCGCCACGAGGTCGACCTGCGCGGCCACGTCGAAGACGGCGGCGTCCTTGAGCCCGGGCCCGAAGGTGACCGTCACCGTCTGGCCGGCGGCCACCGCGTCGGTGAGGACCTGGCCGTCGCCGGCGGTCACGAGGATGCCGGGGATCTCCGCGACACCGGTGATGCCGGTCTCGAGCAGGTCGTCGTCGGCGACGATGAGGAAGCCGGCCGCGCCGGCGGCCACCGCGTTGGCGCCCTTGACGACCGACCCGCAGGCGAACCCGGCGGCGTCGATGAGCAGGATCCGCCCGGCCGCGTACCCGGCCGGCAGCGGCTCGCAGGCGGCCTCGTTGCCCGTGGGCCCGGCGATGAGGTCACCGACGACGTCGGGCCTGGTCGCGCCGGTGTCGTCCGTGTCGCTGTAGGCGACCGACCGCAGGCCGGGCCGGACACCGGGGACCAGGTCGGCCGGTGCGGTGACCTGCCAGCCGTCGAAGACGCCGAAGCCGTCGTTGGTCGCCGCGACCGCGATGCTGCGCGGCGCGTTGCTCGGCGAGCCGCCGATGTCGTAGCTGTCCCCCGCGTTGCCCGCGGAGAGGACGGTCAGCATGCCGAGCTCCATGGCCCGCTCGACCGCCATGGCGTCGGCGTCGTCGGCCAGGCCGTAGTCCGAGCCCAGCGACAGGTTGATCACGTCGAGGTGGTCCTCGGGGCTGCCGTCACCGTTGGGGTCAAGCGCCCACTCGATCGCCTGGATGGTGAGGTCGGTCGACCCCTCGCAGCCGAAGACCTTCAGCGCGTAGAGGTCGGCCTCCGGGGCCATGCCCGGGCCGACGCTGAGCGTCTTGGGGTCCAGCGTCCCGTAGCCGCCGCGGTAGGTCGACCCGTCGGCGTTGACCCCGTAGCCGGCGGCGGTGCCCGCGACGTGCGTGCCGTGGCCGTTGCAGTCCAGCGGGTTGTCGTCGGGGGCGGCGACGGGGTTGAGCAGGGCGTCGTAGGCGTCGCCGGCGAAGTCCCGGCCGCCGCGCACCTTCACGCTGGGGAAGACCCCGGCCGGCGCGGGCTGCGCCTCGGCCGCCTGCAGGGCCTCGAACTCCGCCACGCTGCCCGAGCCGCCGAAGTCGGCGTGGGTGTAGTCGATCCCGGTGTCGATGATCCCGATGGAGACCCCGCTGCCGGTGTTCCCCAGGTCCTGCCAGGCCTGCACCGCCTGCACCACCGTGGCGGCGCCGGCGTTGCCGACCGTCTTGGAGACGATCGGGTGCACCGCGGACACCCCGGCCAGCTGCTCGAGGACGTCCTGGTCGGCGGCGTCGGCGCGCACGGCCACGCCGGACAGCACGGTGCTGGTCTCGTAGAGGACCGAGGCCTCCGGCACCGCGGCCGGCAGCTGCCCGATGACCCGGTCGGCGGCGGCGACGACCTCACCCCTGGCCGCGCTGGCGGCGGCCCCCGCGGCTGCCGGTCCGGCGGTGGCCAGGGTGTCGCGGTAGACCTGGGAGGTCGCCGGGGCGGCCAGCTCGACGAAGAAGGTCGCCGGACCGCTCTCGGGCAGCTCGGGCGCCCCGGCCCCGGTCCGCGCGGCCTGCGCCGCGACCTCCCGCAGCTGCGCGGCGGTCAGCGGCGCCTGGTCCAGGGAGGACGCCGTCCCCTCCGCCGGCGAGGCGGTCGCGACGCCGGAGCCGGCGGCGGCGGTGAGCGCCGCCGCCACGGCGACGATCCCCGTCCGGACGACGGGTCCTCTGCCGCCCGTCCGGGTCGAACTCCATGCGGTCGGTCCCACGTGCACCCCTGTCAGCTGTTCCGGTCGGACACCCGCTCGGGCAGGGGAGGCCGTGCCCCCGTACCGGCAGGCCGCCGTCCCCGCGTGCGGGCAGGGGCGACGGCCACGAGCGAGATCACCGTGTCGTTCGCAGGTTAGGGGGCCACGGGGCCGTTCGGAGCAGCCGGACGGGTCGCACGGGGCGATGGACCCCGGTGGACCGGATCAGTGTGACGGAACGGTACCGACCAAGCGCGGAGGGTGGCTGCAAGCACCCGACCTCCCGGGTCAGAAGGGGTGCAGGTCCGCCGAGCGGGCCTGCCGGGCCCCGATGCGCGCGGCGATGTCACCGAGCAGCTCCCCGCTGACCGGGCTGTCGACGGTGATCGCCATCAACGCCTCGCCACCCTGGGTGGTCCGGCTGACCTGCGCACCGGCGATGTTGACCCCGGCCTCGCCGAGCGCGGCCCCGACGGCGCCCACGACACCCGGCCGGTCGGTGTAGGTGAAGAACAGCAGGTAGCCGTCGGCGGTGAGGTCCAGGTCGAACCCGCTGACCTCGGTCAGCTTGGGCACCTGGTTCTTGCCGTAGAGGGTGCCGGAGACGGTGACCCCGGTGCCGTCGGCCATCGCGCCGCGCACGGTGATCAGGTTGCGGTAGTCCGGGCTCTCGGTGCTGCTGCCCAGGGTCACGTCCAGCCCCCGCTGGTCGGCGAGCAGCGGGGCGTTGACGTAGGTCACCGGCTCCTCGACGACGTCGGCGAAGACGCCGCGCAGCACGGCCAGCTGGATGACCGAGACGTCGAACTCGGCGATCTTGCCCTGCACGTCGACGTGCACCGACTGCGCCAGCCCGCCGGCCACGGCGGTGAACACCCGGCCGAGCTTCTCCGCCAGCGGCAGGCCCGGCCGCACGTCCTCGGCGACGACGCCGCCGGCCTGGACGTTGACCGCGTCGGGGACGAAGTCGCCCTGCAGCGCCAGGCGCACGCTGCGGGCCACGGCCTTGCCGGCCTTGTCCTGCGCCTCGGTGGTCGAGGCGCCCAGGTGCGGGGTGACGACGACGTTGGGCAGCTCGAACAGCGGGCTGTCCGTGCAGGGCTCCTTGGCGTACACGTCGATACCGGCGGCACCGACCTGCCCGGAGCGCAGCGCGCCGGCCAGGGCGGCCTCGTCGACCAGCCCGCCGCGGGCCGCGTTGACGATGATGACGCCGCGCTTGGTGGCCGCCAGCTGCTCGGCGCCGATGAGCCCGAGGGTCTCCGGGGTCTTGGGCAGGTGCACGGTGATGAAGTCCGACTCCCGCAGCAGCTCGTCCAGGCTCACCAGGCGCACGCCCAGCTGGGCGGCCCGGCCCGGCTGGATGTAGGGGTCGTAGGCGATCAGGTCGACCCCGAAGGCGGCCAGGCGCTGGGCGACGAGGACGCCGATCCGCCCCAGGCCGACCACGCCGACGGTCTTCTCGGTGACCTCCACGCCGGAGAACTTCGACCGCTTCCACTGCCCCTGGCGCAGCGACGCGTCGGCGGCCGGGATGTGGCGGGCCGCGGCCAGCAGCAGCGCGATGGCGTGCTCGGCCGCGCTGACGATGTTCGAGGTGGGGGCGTTCACCACCAGCACGCCGCGCTCGGTCGCCGCGGGGACGTCGACGTTGTCCAGCCCGATCCCGGCACGGGCGACGACCTTGAGCTGCGGCGCCGCGGACAGCGCCTCGGCGTCGATCTGGGTGGCCGAGCGGATGAGCACCGCGGAGGCATCGGCCAGGGCCGGCAGCAGCGCGTCCCGGTCGGCACCGTCGACGTGCCGGATCTCGACGTCCCCGCCCAGCACCTCCAGCACGCTGGGGGCCAGCTCTTCGGCGATGAGGACGACGGGCAGGGTCGTGGTCACGGGTCCACAGCCTAGGAGCGCCCGCCTGAAGTGGGACAACCGGCCCTGATCGTCCCACTGCGTGGACGGCACTCCACGGGGTGGGGCTGCTTGCCCGACGCGACGGGCCCGGCCATCCTGACTGCTCAGCGCCGGTGCGCCGGCCCGTACGGAGGAGACCATGAGCAGCGACCGGGACGACGACCAGGGCCGCCAGGATCCTCAGGGCCGCCAGGAGACGACGCCGTTCTGGCCCCCGGCCCCGGGGGGTGGACAGCCGCAGCAGCCCGACCAGCCGACCTGGGGGCCGGGACAGCACGACCAGCCGTACGGCGGGTCACCGGCGTGGGGCCAGCAGCCGGCATGGGGACAGCAGCCCGCACCGGAGCAGTACGGGCACGGCCAGCCCGGGGCCTCCCCCTACGGCCAGCCCCAGTACGGCGCGGCCCCGTACGGGCAGCCGCAGCCAGGGCAGTGGTCGCCCGGCGGGTACGGCTCCGGGCAGGACGCCGCGCCGGCGCGCCCCGGCGGGGTCGTCACCTCGGCCGTCCTGGGCTTCGTCTTCGGCGCCCTCGGCGTCCTGGTGAGCGTGCTGTTCCTGGCCGGCGGCGCGCTCATCGACGACCTGTTCGACACCATCGAGGAGAGCGATCCCTCCCTGACCGGCGGCCTGGGGACGGAGGAGCTGGACTCGGTGCGCGGCTTCTTCATCGTGCTCGCCGTCCTGGCCCTGGCCTGGACGGTGCTGATGATCTGGGGCAGCGCGCTCGCCGTCCGGGGGCGCACCCGGGTGCCGCTGCTGGTCGGCTCCTCGATCACCGTCGCCGTCACCGGGCTGGTGTTCGTGTTCGCCCTCGTCGGCGCCGCGGCCGGAACGGGGCAGGAGGGCGAGGCGGGCGGCGTCGTGCTGTTCCTGCTCACGTTCGGCGCGGCCCTGGCCATGCTCGTGCTGCTGTGCCTGCGCCCGGCCGCCCGGTACTTCGCCGCCCACCGGCAGCGGCGTCAGTAGTCCCGACGCGGCACGGCCCCCGCAGCAAGCGCTGCGGGGGCCGTCGTACGCGAGGCGCTGGAACGGCCGCCCTCAGGCTCCCGCGCCGAGCCTGCGAGGCGTGGGGGATGGCCCCTCTGCAGGGTCCCGCGCCGAGCGTGCGAGGCGTGGGGGGCAGAGGGGTCCTTCCACCTTCAATCAGCGGGCGGCGGTACCGGTGTAGTCGTCGCTCGCGGAGACCCAGCTCATGAGGCCGCGGAGCTGACGCCCGGTCTCCTCGATCGGGTGCGCCTCGGCGGCGGCGCGCTTGGCCTTGAAGTCCGGCGCCCCGGCGTCCTGGTCGGCGATGAAGCCGGCGGCCCAGGAGCCGTCCTGGATCGCGGTCAGGACCTCCTTCATCGTCTCCTTGACGCGGGCGTCGATGACCTTGGGGCCGGAGGTGTAGTCGCCGTACTCGGCGGTGTCGCTGACCGACCAGCGCTGCTTGGCGATGCCGCCCTCGTACATGAGGTCGACGATCAGCTTCAGCTCGTGCAGGCACTCGAAGTAGGCGATCTCGGGCTGGTACCCGGCCTCGGTGAGGGTCTCGAAGCCGGCGGTGACCAGCGCCGACATGCCGCCGCAGAGCACGGCCTGCTCGCCGAACAGGTCGGTCTCGGTCTCCTCGGCGAAGGTCGTCCTGATGACGCCGGCCCGGGTGCCGCCGATGCCCTTGGCGTAGGACAGCGCGAGGGCCTGGGCCGAGCCGCTGGCGTCCTGCTCCACGGCGATCAGGCAGGGCACGCCCTTGCCGTCGCTGAACTCGCGGCGGACCAGGTGGCCGGGGCCCTTGGGGGCCACCATCGCGACGTCCACGCCGGCCGGGGGCTTGATGTAGCCGAAGCGGATGTTGAAGCCGTGGCCGAAGAAGAGCGCGTCGCCCTCCTGCAGGTTGGGCTCGACCGACTCGGCGTACAGCTTCCGCTGCACGTGGTCCGGCGCCAGGATCATGATCAGGTCGGCCTCGGCGGCCGCCTCGGCGGGCGTGACCACGCGCAGCCCCTCGGCCTCGGCCTTGGGCCGGCTCTTGGAGCCCTCGGGCAGGCCGACGCGGACGTCGACGCCGGAGTCGCGCAGCGACAGCGCGTGGGCGTGGCCCTGGCTGCCGTAGCCCAGGACGGCGACGGTGCGCCCCTGGATGATCGAGAGGTCGGCGTCGTCGTCGTAGAAGATCTCGGCGGCCATCTGGTGGTGCTCTCCTTCGTTCAGCGGAGGGCCAAAATCGCGACTTTGGCCCCGGATCGGTGGTCGTTCAGGCGGAGCGCTCGACCGGGCGCAAGCTACCGGCGCCGCTCATCGCCCGTGGTCCCCGGGCCAGGGCGACGGTGCCGGACTGGGCCATCTCCTTGATCCCCAGCGGCGCCAGCACGGCGAGCAGTGCCTGCAGCTTGTCCGGCGTCCCCGTCGCCTCGAGGGTGACGGTGTCGGTGTTGACGTCGATGACCCGGGCGCGGAACAGCTCGGCGGTCTGCAGCACCTGCGACCGGTCGGTCATCGGCGCGCGGACCTTCACCAGCAGGAGCTCGCGCTGGACGGCGGCGTCGCCGTCCAGCTCGACGATCTTGATCACCTCGATGAGCTTGTTCAGCTGCTTGGTGATCTGCTCCAGCGGCGCGGCCTCCGCGTCGGCGACGATCGTCATCCGCGAGAGGTCCGGGTTCTCCGTCGGCCCGACGGCGAGGGACTCGATGTTGAAGCCCCGCCGGCTGAACAGCGCCGAGACGCGGGCGAGGACACCGGACTTGTTCTCGACCAGGACCGAGAAGGTGTGGCGTGGCATCAGATGACCTGCTTCCGTTCCGTGGTCCGGCCCGCTCTCAGGGGCCCGCCGCGAGCCTGCGAGTGGTGGGGGGAGAGGGGGTCCTTCATCAGACTTGTCCGTCGCCGAAGACCGGGCGCACGTCGCGCGCGGCCAGGATCTCGTCGTTGCTCGATCCCGCGGCCACCATCGGCCACACCTGGGCGTCGGAGCCGACGATGAAGTCGATGACCACCGGGGCGTCGTTGATCGCCATCGCCTTCTCGATGACCGAGTCGACGTCGTCCTTGCTCTCGCAGCGCAGCCCCACGCAGCCCAGCGCCTCGGCGAGGGTCACGAAGTCGGGGATGCGGACCCGCTTGGGCGCGTCCGGGGTGCCTTCGGCGCCGTGGGTGTGCAGCTCCGTGTTGGAGTAGCGGCCCTGGTAGAAGAGCGTCTGCCACTGCCGGACCATGCCCAGGTTGCCGTTGTTGATCACCGCGACCTTGATCGGGATGCCCTCGATCGCGCAGGTGGCCAGCTCCTGGTTGGTCATCTGGAAGCAGCCGTCACCGTCGATCGCCCACACCGTGGCGTCCGGGCAGCCGTACTTGGCGCCCATCGCGGCCGGGACGGCGTAGCCCATGGTCCCCAGGCCGCCGGAGTTGAGCCAGGTCATCGGCTTCTCGTACTTGATGAACTGCGCGGCCCACATCTGGTGCTGGCCGACCCCGGAGGCGTAGATCGCCTCGGGCCCGGCGATCGCGCCCAGCCGCTCGATGACGTACTGCGGGGACAGCATCCCGTCCTCGGGCCAGTCGTAGCCCAGCGGGTAACGCGTGCGCCAGTCGTCCAGCTGCTCCCACCACTCGCCCAGCTCGGGCGTGTTCCCGGCGGCGTGCTCGGCCCGCAGCGCGGCGACCAGCTCGATGATCGTCGCCTTGGCGTCGCCCACGATCGGGACGTCGGCCCGGCGGTTCTTCCCGATCTCCGCCGGGTCGATGTCGGCGTGCACGATCTGCGCCTCGGGCGCGAAGCTCGACAGCTTGCCGGTGACCCGGTCGTCGAACCGGGCGCCGAGCGCCACCAGGAGGTCGGCCTTCTGCAGCGCGGTGACCGCGGCGACGGTGCCGTGCATGCCCGGCATGCCCAGGTGCTGCGGGTGGCTGTCGGGGAAGGCGCCGCGGGCCATCAGCGTGGTGACCACCGGGGCGCCGGTGAGCTCGGCGAGCTCGGCCAGCTGCTCGGTCGCGTGCGCCTTCAGCACGCCGCCGCCGACGTAGAGCACCGGGCGCCGGGCGGCGGCGATGAGCGCCGCGGCCTCCCGCACCTGCTTGCCGTGCGGCCGCGTGGTGGGCTTGTAGCCGGGCAGGTCCAGCCGCGGCGGCCAGGCGAAGTCGGTGGTGGCCTGCAGGGCGTCCTTGGCGATGTCCACCAGGACCGGGCCCGGCCGGCCGGTGGACGCCAGGTGGAAGGCCTCGGCGATCGCCTGCGGGATCTCCGCGGCGTCGGTGATCAGGAAGTTGTGCTTGGTGATCGGCATGGTGATGCCGCGGATGTCGGCCTCCTGGAAGGCGTCCGTGCCGATCGCGGCGCTGGGCACCTGGCCGGTGATGGCGACCATCGGCACCGAGTCCATGTAGGCGTCGGCCAGCGGGGTGACCAGGTTGGTCGCGCCCGGGCCGGAGGTGGCCATGCAGACGCCCACCTTGCCGGTGGCCTGGGCGTACCCGGTGGCCGCGTGCCCGGCGCCCTGCTCGTGGCGCACCAGGACGTGCCGGACGGCGGAGTCGAACAGCGGGTCGTACGCCGGCAGGATCGCGCCGCCGGGGATGCCGAAGATCACCTCCACGCCGACCGCCTCGAGGGAGCGGACCAGGCTCTGGGCGCCGGTGATGCCGGTGGCCGGCCGCGGCTTGGCCGAGGTCGTGCGGGCGGTGGTCTCCACCCCGAGGGTGGCCGCCGCGGCGGCCTCGGTCGGCGGGACCGGGACGGCCGGGGCGGGGCCGGCACCGGGGGCTGCGACCGCCGCGGGGCGGGCCGGGGTGGTGGAGCCGGGTGCGGCGGGGCGGCCGGTGCTGCTGGTGGTGCTCATCTCGGACGATCTCCCTGGGCGCGGGGTGAGGTGCTGGCGGACGCCTGTCGCGGTGCCGGTCGGCCGGTCAGGCGTTCCCGGCCAACAAAAAACCCCTCGTGCCGCTGGCACGGAGGGGTGGCGCGTCGGTCGGGAGGGACCGGCGCGCTAGGCGATCGCTACGAGCTGGCGGGTGCTGGGCACCCCGACACTGTGCGCCTCGGACGCCGCCGACGTCAACCACAGCGTCCCACTGTCTGGGAAGCCACCCTTCGGTTCCTGGGACGGCGCGATCAGGGCTGCCGCGGCGCGGGGATGGCGGGCGCCGCGGCGGACGGCTGACCGCCGTCCAGCAGCCCGGCGTCGAACCCGTCGATGAGCGCCGGCAGGTCCGCCGGCGCGGCCGGCCGGCCCAGCAGGTAGCCCTGCAGGAAGCTGCAGCCCAGGTCCCGCAGGACGGCGAGCTGCCCCGCGGTCTCCACGCCCTCGGCCACGACGTCGAAGGACAGCCGGCGGCCGAGCTGGATCACGCTGTGCACGAGTGCCGCGCTGCGCGGGTCGTCCTCGATGCCGGCCAGGAACTCGCGGTCCATCTTCAGCACGTCCACGGGCAGCCGGGCCAGCAGGGCGAAGGTCGAGTAGCCCCGGCCGAAGTCGTCCAGCGAGATGACGCAGCCCAGGTCGTGCAGCGTCTGCAGGTCGCTGTCGGCGCGGTCGGGCTCGGACAGGAACAGCGACTCGGTGACCTCCAGCATCAGCCGGTCCGGCGGGAGTCCGGCCCGGCCCAGGGCCGCGACGACGTCGGGGACCAGGGTGCCCGACTGCAGGTGCCGCACGCTGACGTTGATGCCGAGCCGGAGGTCCAGGCCGCCCCGCAGCAGGCCGGCGAGCTCCGCGGTCGCCTGGTCCAGCACCCAGCGCTCCAGCGGCACGATGAGGCCGTCGTCCTCGGCCAGCGGCACGAACTCCTCCGGCGACACCTCGCCGAGCGTGGGGTGGTCCCAGCGCACCAGCGCCTCCACCCCGAGGACCCGGCGCTCGGCCACGCCCACCACCGGTTGGTAGACCAGCCGCAGCTCGCCCCGGGAGAGGGCGTCGGGCAGGTCGCGCGCCAGCCGGGTGCGCCGGCCGGTGGCGCTGTCGGCCGCCTCCCCGTGCCGTCGCACGCAGCCCTTGCCGGCCGCCTTGGCCGCGCGCAGTGCGAGGTCGGCGTGCCGGATGGTGGTGGGGACGTCGTCGGTCGGGTGCAGCTCGGCGAGGCCGATGCTGCACGAGACGTCGAACACCAGGTCCGGGTCGGCGCCGGGCGTGGGCACCGAGCGGTGCACGCCGGCGAGGTCGGACACGATCCGCTCGGCCAGGGCGCCGGCCTCCGCCACCCCGGCGCGCACGAGGACGGTGAACTCGTCCCCGCCCAGCCGGGCGACCAGGTCCCGGTCGCGCACCGTGGCGCGCAGCCGGTCGGCGACCTCGACCAGCAGGAGGTCCCCCGCCTCGTGGCCGGCGATGTCGTTGACCGCCTTGAACCCGTCGAGGTCCAGCAGCAGCAGGCAGGCGGGGTCGCCGTCGCCCGTCCGGGCGCGGGCGGCCCCCAGCGCGGCCATCAGCCGCGCCCGGTTGGGCAGGTTGGTCAGGTAGTCGGTGTAGGCCAGCCGCTCCAGCTCCCGCGCGCTGGCCCGCCTGTCGTCGGCGTCGCGCAGGTGCAGCACGAGGCCGTCTCCCCCGCGCGGGGTCGCGGGGGGCTCCCCGGGCGTCTGCAGGGCCCCGACGGGGACCACGCGCACCGTCTCGTAGGCCCGCCAGCCGCCGTCCTTGGCGCGCAGCCGGAAGGTCCGCCCGCGGGACTCCTCCGGGTCGGCGGACGGGTCGATGGCGGCCAGCAGCTCCGCCCGGTCGTCCCGGTGCACGAAGTCCTCGAGCGGCCGGCCCTCCAGGTCGCGCGCCGACCAGCCGTGCGGGTGGCTGCCCGCACCGGAGTCCCAGGTGATCCGGCCCCGCTGGTCGAGCACGATCGTGATGTCCGCGGCGCTGTGCACCAGCGAGCGGAAGAAGTCCTCGGCGCGGAGGACCTGGCGGGTGAGCCGCGCGCCGTCGGCGGCCCAGACCAGGGTGCGCGCGAAGGTGAGCACCAGGAGCAGGGCGGCGGCCACCGCCTCGACCGGGTGGATCGGCCGGCCGGCCATCCGGGTGGCGAGCAGCACGAGCACCACCCCGTAGGCGGCGCAGTAGCCGATGACGACGCCGAGCAGCGGCACCGTCCGCCGGTCGCCGTCCTCGGCCGGACCCTGTCCGGGGTCGGCGGCCACCGCGAGCGTGCCGGAGGCGAGCATCGCCAGCCAGGCCAGGCCGGTGAGGACGTCGAGCAGGGCGCCGGGCTGCACCGCGGAGATCGCGCCGCTGACCGTGACGACCGCGACGGAGGCGAAGCACGCGAGCAGCCAGCCCGCGGCGGCCCGCCGCGCGTTGCCGACCCCCGCGAAGGTGACCAGGCCGACCGAGCACAGCAGCACGCCGGCGGCCGGGTACCCGAGCAGCATCAGCGAGTCGGCC
Organism: Modestobacter sp. I12A-02662; assembly: GCF_041028325.1. Lineage (NCBI taxonomy): Bacteria > Bacillati > Actinomycetota > Actinomycetes > Geodermatophilales > Geodermatophilaceae > Modestobacter > Modestobacter sp. I12A-02662. The sequence goes on from NZ_JABGDE010000009.1 coordinate 121,593, forward strand.
GACGAGGTCAGCGGGCCGACCGCGGCGGTGAGGACGACGTGCAGCAGCGCGGCCAGCGCCACGAGGGCGACGACGGCGTCCAGCACCACGCGGGTGCCGATCCGCCCGACCGAGCGGATCAGCCGCAGGCACCCGAACACCGCGAACGGCAGGGCGGTCACCAGGGCGACGTCCTGCGGCCCGGCCTGCGCCGCGTTGACCCCGGTGCCGAGGACGGCGGAGAGCCCCTCCCCCACGGCGAGCAGCGCGGTGAGGACGGCGAAGGACCGCCACGGCCGGGCGGACAGCGGGTCGACGCGACGGCTGTGCCGCAGCACGAGGACGAAGATCGCAAGGGACGCCACCGCGAGCAGCGCCGGACCGGTGTGCCGCGACGCCACCGGCCACGCCAGCTCGGACGCGACGACCGCGACCCCCAGCGCGCCGAGCAGCCCGAGGACCGACCGCCGCGGCCACCGGACCGCGGGCACGGCGAGCAGCGCGGGCGCCGGGACCGCGGCCGTGGTCATCGGACCTGCACCCCGTCCAGCACCGCGGTGCGGCCGGCCGGCGTCCCGCCGACCGCGCCGGGCCACAGGGTGCCCCCGCCGGAGCGGAGCAGCTCCACCAGCACGGGCAGTGGGATCGGCCGGGACAGCAGGAAGCCCTGGGCGTACCCGCAGCCCATCGCGCGCAGGACGGCGAGCTGCCCGGCCGTCTCCACGCCCTCGGCGACGACGTCGACGCGCAGCGCGGCCCCGAGCCCGAGGAGCGCCTCGCAGATCGCGCGGGCGTGCCGGTCGCGGTCCACCCGCGCCAGCAGCGAGCGGTCCAGCTTGATGATGTCGACGGGCAGCCCGCCCGCGCGGGACAGCGTGGGCCGGCTCCCGCCGAGGTCGTCGAGGGCCAGGCGCACGCCCATCAGCCGCAGCGCGGTGACGTCGTCGCTCGCGCCGGGGAGCTCGAACGCCTCCTCCGGCAGCTCGATCACCAGCCGGTCCGCCGGGAGCCCGCCCTCGGCGAGCGCCGCCGCGACGTCGTCCACCAGGGTGCCGGCGGTCATGTGGGCGGGGGCGGCGTTGACCGCGATGTTGATCCCGGGGGCGTGCGCGGAGAGCTGGGCCGACGCGGCGATCGCCTCGCGCAGCACCCAGCGCTGCAGGACGACGACCAGGCCGGCCCGCTCGGCGACGGCCAGGACCTCGTCCGGCGCGACGTCGCCGAGGACCGGGTGCCGCCAGCGCAGCAGCGCCTCGACGCCGGTCACCCGGTGGTCCTCGAGGGAGACCACCGGCTGCCAGAGGACCGTGAGCTCGCGCCGGTCCAGCGCGCCGGCCAGGTCGCCGCGCAACCGGTCCCGGCGGTCCCGCACCGCGCCGAGCTCGGCCCGGTAGCGGCGCACCGAGCCCTCCCCGGCCGCGCGGGCGTCGGCGACGGCCAGCTCGGCGCGGTCGAGCACCTGTTCCTCGGTGAGGTCCCCGCTGAGCGGCACCAGGGCGACGACCGCGGTCAGCTCGACGAACGCCGTCCCGGTGGCGATCGGCGTCTCGATGACCGACAGCAGGCGGTCGGCGAGCCGGTCCGGCTCGTCGCCGGCGCCGGACGCCAGGACGCTGAACTGCTCCGGACCGGTGCTGGCGACGTGGTCGTCGGTGCGCACCGTGGCCCGCAGCCGCCGGGCGACCTCGGCCAGGGCGGCGTCGGTGCCCGCCCGTCCCAGGGCGTCCCGCGCCCCGCCGATCCCGTGCAGCTCCAGCTGCAGGAGCGTGACGTCCGGCCGCTGGGCGGCGAGCAGCTCCCGCAGCGCCGACCGCTGGGCGGCGCAGTTGGGGAGCCCGGTCAGCGGGTCGGTGTAGGCCAGCACGCGCAGCTCGTGCTCGCGGCGGGCCCGGTCGGTGGCGTCGCGGCAGTGCAGCACCAGGCCACGGACGTCGGCGTCCTCGCGCAGGTCGCTGATCCCGGCCTCGAGCACGCGCCAGGTGCCGGCCGCGCCCGGGAACCGGAAGCCGTGCAGCCCGGTGCGCGCGCCGGCGGCGGCGTCGGAGAGCCAGTGCAGGAGGGGGTCGGCGTCGTCCGGGTGGACGACGTCGGCGAGCAGCTGCCCGGTCATCGGCGGCCCGCCGCCCGCCGGCGGCTCGAGGGCCGGCGCGACGCCGGTGATGCGCAGCGCCCCGTCGATGACGAGCGCCGCGTCGTTGCTGGAGCTGGCCAGCGCGCGGTAGTGGGCCTCGCTGCGGCGCAGCCGTTCGGCCGCCCGCGCCTCGCTCCGCCAGAGCAGGGCGAGGACCGTGATGAGCCCGAGGAGGCCGGGGACCGCGAGCATCAGCGGCAGGTGCGCCGGCGCGTCCCCGGGGGCGAGGAGGGGGTCGGCGGCGAGCGGACCGGCCGCGCCCGCGGCCCCGGCCAGCACCGGAACGGCGAGCAGCCAGCCCGCGCGTCGCCACCGGCGGTTCTCCTCCACACCGCAAGGGTCGGCGCAGCGGGCGCGGAACTGCAGCCTCACCCGGGGAGGGCTCACCCGTTCGGGCGGTGCCCTCCCCGAGGTGGACCGGCGGTGCGGATCAGCCGCAGACGGCGCCCGAGGCCGCGGAACCGACGAGCTTGGCGTACTTGCCGAGCACGCCCGTGGTGTACCGCGGCGCCGGCGGCGCCCAGCCCTCGCGGCGCCGGGCCAGCTCGTCGTCGTCGACCAGCAGCTCGAGCGTGCGGGCGGCGAGGTCCAGCCGGATCCGGTCGCCGTCGCGGACGAACGCGATCGGGCCGCCGTCGACCGCCTCCGGCGCGATGTGCCCGACGCACAGGCCGGTGGTGCCGCCGGAGAACCGGCCGTCGGTGAGCAGGAGCACGTCCCTGCCCAGGCCCGCGCCCTTGATCGCGCCGGTCACGGCGAGCATCTCGCGCATGCCCGGGCCACCCCGGGGGCCCTCGTAGCGGATCACGACGACGTCGTCCTTCTCGAGCGTGCCCTCGGTGACGGCGTCCATCGCGCCCTGCTCGCCGTCGAAGACCCGCGCGGTGCCGTCGAAGACGTCGGCGTCGAAGCCGGCGGACTTCACCACGGCGCCGTCGGGGGCCAGCGACCCGCGCAGGATGGTCAGCCCACCGGTCTTGTGGATCGGGTCGTTCATCGCGTGGATGATCGCGCCGTCGGGGTCCGGCGGGGCGATCTCGGCCAGGTTCTCGGCCAGCGTCCGGCCGGTGACGGTGAGCACGTCGCCGTGCAGCAGCCCGGCGTCCAGCAGCGCCCGCATCACGACCGGCACGCCGCCGATCCGGTCGACGTCGGTCATCACGTACCGGCCGAACGGCTTCACGTCGGCCAGGTGCGGGGTGCGGTCGCCGATCCGGTTGAAGTCCTCGAGGGTCAGCTCGACCTCGGCCTCGTGTGCGATGGCCATCAGGTGCAGGACGGCGTTGGTGGAGCCGCCGAGGGCCATCGCGACGGTGATGGCGTTCTCGAACGCCTCCTTGGTCATGATCTGCCGGGCGGTGATGCCCTTGCGGAGCAGGTTGACCACGGCCTCGCCGGAGGCGATGGCGATCGCGTCGCGGCGGGCGTCCGGCGCAGGCGGCGCGGCGCTGCCCGGCAGCGCCATGCCCAACGCCTCGGCGACGCTGGCCATCGTGTTGGCGGTGAACATGCCGCCGCAGGAGCCCATGCCGGGGCAGGCGTTCTTCTCGATGGCGGTGAGCTCGTCCCGGGTGATCTTGCCCGCCGCGCATGCGCCGACGCCCTCGAAGACGTCGATCAGGGTCAGGTCCTTGTCCCCGAGCTTGCCGGGCAGCGTCGAGCCGGAGTAGACGAAGACGCTGGCCAGGTCGAGCCGGGCGGCGGCCATCAGCATGCCGGGCAGGGACTTGTCGCAGCCGGCCAGCAGCACCGAGCCGTCCAGCCGCTCGGCGAACATGACGGTCTCGACCGAGTCGGCGATGACCTCCCGGGACACCAGCGAGGCGCGCATGCCCTCGTGGCCCATGGAGATGCCGTCGGAGACCGAGATGGTGCCGAACTCGAGGGGGTACCCGCCGGCGGCGTGCACGCCCTCCTTCGCCCGCTTGGCGAGCCGGTCCAGCGAGAGGTTGCAGGGGGTGATCTCGTTCCAGGACGACGCGACGCCGATCTGCGGCTTGGCGAAGTCGTCGTCGCCCATCCCGACCGCGCGGAGCATCGCCCTGGCCGGGGCCTTGGCGTCGCCGTCGGTCACCTCGCGGCTGCGGGGCTTGATGTCCACGCCGGGCGCGGCGGTCGTGCTGTCGGAGCGCTCTTCCACGGTCGTCACGTCCCGGGATGGTAGGCCGCCGGACGTCGGCACTCCCGCCGCGCTGCCGGTGCGGGGGGCTGCCGGGGGGTTGCCGGGGTGGGTCGTGGTCATCGCGCTGGTCCTCCAGATCGGTCCGCGGACCGCCGGCGCCAGGAGCCGGCCGGTCCGCTTGCCACCTTGGGGGCGATGTGCCGGGCGGGCAAGGGGCCGGTCATGCTGGTACCAGCACCACCACCGTCCGGAGGAGCAGCGCGTGGACCGGTCGTCGCGGACGGAGCTCGGGGACTTCCTGCGGACCCGCCGGCGGCAGCTCGACCCGAGCGGGCTCGGGGTCCCGGTCAGCGGCTCCCGCCGGACGTCGGGCCTGCGCCGGGAGGAGGTCGCGTTGCTCTCGGGCGTCAGCCACACCTGGTACACGTGGCTGGAGCAGGGCCGGGACATCCGGCCGTCCCGGCAGGTGGTGGACGCCGTCGCGCGCACCCTGCAGATGTCGCCCGCCGAGCACCGGTACGTCCTGCGTCTGGCCGGCCTGGCTGCCGCGCCGGCGACCGACGGCGGCAGCGACCGGCTGCCGGCGCACGCGCAGCGGCTGCTCGACGCGCTGGGGAACTCGCCCGCCTACGTCATCACCCACGACTGGTCCATCGTCGGCTGGAACGCCGCGTACGAGCGCTTCTACCCGGGGGTGGCCACCGCCGCGCCCGCCGACCGCAACCTGCTCTGGGTGGTGTTCACCGACGCCTACGTGCGGGACCTGCTCGGCGACTGGACGACCGACAGCCGGCGTTTCCTGACCCAGTTCCGGGCCGAGGTGGGTGGCCGGGTCCACCACCCGGCCGTCGTGCACCTGGTGGACCGGCTGCAGCAGGTCAGCGAGCACTTCCGGGCCGGCTGGGCGAGTCACGACGTCGACCAGTTCAGCTCCAGCGAGCGGCGGTTCGAGCACCCGGTGGTCGGGAGCCTCCTCCTGGAGCACCACCAGCTGACCCTGGCCGACTCCCCCGACCTGCACCTGGTCGTCTACACCGCGGCCCCGGGATCGGACAGCGCCACCCGGCTGGCCCGGCTCACCAGCAGCTGAACGGCCGCCCTCCCGGCATCTGCGACGATCGGCCGGTGGCTGTCGCCCGGCTGCGGATGAGCCGCACCGCACTCCTCCCCGTCGTCTTCCTCGCGTTCTGCCTCCTGCCGGCGGCGAGCGCCTCCCTCTGGCTGCTGGTGCTGCTGGTCGTCCCGGTCGTGCTGGCCGCGTGGGTGCTCCGGGTCGGCGTCGACCTCGGCGAGGACGGCGTCACGGTGCGCTCGCTGGTCGCCGCGCGCACGGTGCCCTGGGCCGAGGTGTCCGGCATCCGGGTGGGCGAGCGGAGCGACCTGTGGCTGGTGACCACGGCCGGCACGCAGCTGCGCATGCCGGTCCTCCGCCCGCGCGACCTGCCGCGGATAAGCGCGCTGACGAACGGCCGCATCCCCGCGCCGTAGCGGCCTCGGCCGGCTCAGTACTCGCTGACGACGTTGACCAGATCCTCCCCCGCGAGCACCCGCTCCAGCTGGCCGGTGACCGCGGCCGCGGCGCGGGCGTCGGTACCGGGCACGGCGCCGGCCACGTGCGGGGTCAGCAGCAGGTTCGGCGCCGACCACAGCGGATGGCCGGCCGGCAGCGGCTCGGGGTCGGTCACGTCCAGCGCGGCCCGCAGCCGGCCCGACCGCAGCTCGGCGAGCAGCGCGCCGGTGTCGACCACCACGCCGCGGGCGGCGTTCACCAGCAGGGCGCCGTCCGCCATCGCGGCCAGGAACGCGGCGTCCACCATGCCGGTGGTCTGCGGCGTGACCGGCACGATCAGCACGACGACGTCGGCGTGCGGGAGGAGCTGCGGGAGCTCCGCGAAGCCGTGCACGCCCTCCCGCGCGGTGCGCGCCACCCACGTGAGCTCGACGTCGAAGCCGGCGAGCATCCGGCCGATCGCGCGGCCGATGTCCCCGGCGCCGACCATCAGCACCCGGGCGCCCACCATCGAGTGGTCGGTGCGCGGCGACCAGCGCCCGGCGTCCTGCTCGCGGGTGAAGTGCGGGATTCCGCGCTGCGCGGCGAGCATCGCGGCCACCGCCCACTCGGCGGTGGAGGGGGTGTGCGCGCCTCGGGCGTTGCACAGCCACACCCCCTCGGGCAGCCGGCCGACGAACTGCTCCGCGCCGGCGCTCGTCAGCTGCACCAGCCGCAGCTCCGGGAGGGCGTCGAGCACCCCGTCGGGCAGCGCGGCCCCGCCCTGCGGCACGAGGACCTGCGCGCGGGCGGCCTCGCCGGTGGGCGGCCCGTCCGCCGGGTCGAAGCGGTGCGCCCGCACCCGCGGGGAGAGGGCCTCGACCGCCTCGGCCAGGGCGGTGGAGGGCACGAGCACGCGCAGCGTCTCGTCGGGACCGAGTTCCAGCGTGGGCACGGCTCCGGACCCTAGGCCGCGGCCGACCGCCCGGTCCGCGCCGGCCCGTACTGTGGCTCCCGTGGGACGGCGGACGACGGCGACCCGGGGCCGGGTGGCGGCCGGCCTGCTCGGCTGCCTGCTGCTGACCGCCTGCGGCGGCGGCTACGAGCCCGCCGGGCCGTTCCGCGAGCTGCCGCAGGGCCAGCCGCCGCAGGTCGGCCCGCCCAGCGAGAGCTCCCCCGCCCAGGTGCCCGGCGACCCCTCGACCCCCGGCACCCAGGACGAGCAGGACGGCGACCCGAACGTCGTGGCCAGCGGGCTCACCGTGCCGACCGGCGTGGTGGTGCTGCCCGACGGGACGGCGGTGGTCGGCGAGCGGGACACGGGCCGGCTGCTGCAGGTGTTCCCCGACCGTTCGCCCGCCCGCGAGCTGATGACCGTGCCGGTCGACACCGGCGGGGACGGCGGGCTGCTGGGGCTGGCGCTCTCGCCCACGTACACCGAGGACGGGCTGTTCTACGCCTACGTGTCCACGGCCACCGACAACCGGGTGGTCCGGTTCCCGCTCGGCGGCACCCCCAACACGGTGGTCCCCGGGATCCCGCGGGGCGAGGTGCACAACGGCGGCGGGCTGGTCTTCGGCCCGGACGGCACGCTGTACGTCGGCACCGGCGACACGGGGAACGCCGCGCTGGCCGGGGACCCGGCGTCGCTGGCCGGCAAGGTCATCGCGGTCGACGTGTTCGGCCAGCCGGTGGGCACCAGCGGCCCGGTGTTCTCCCGGGGGCACCGCGACGTGCCGGCCCTGTGCCTGGGCGGCGACGGCCGGGTGTACGCCACCGACGACGCCCTGGACGGGCCCGACGAGCTGGCCGCGGTCACCTCCGGCGCGGACCACGGGCCCGGCGGGAGCGAGCCGGTCCTCGAGGTGCCCGCGGCGGACGGCGGGCTGGGCGGCTGCGCCGTCGCCGGGACCACGGTCTTCCTCGGCGCGCTCGACGGGGAGCAGGTGCACGTCGTCGAGCTCGACGGCACCGGGACGCCGGTCGGCGAGCCCGAGTCGCTCCTGGACGGGCAGTACGGGCGGCTGCGCAGCCTGGCGCTGGACACCGAGGGCGCGCTGTGGATCACCACGTCCAACCGGGACGGGATCGGTTCCCCCGCCGACGACGACGACGACAAGGTCCTGCGCATCCTGCCGCCGTCATCGGACTCGGGTTCGGCCCTCTAACCGGCCCGGGTGAACCGGTGGACGACGTGGTCCCGCGGGTCGATCGGGTTGTCCGGTTCCATCTCCCCCGCCGCGTACCAGGTCCCGCCGGCACGCTGCAGCGCCCGCCACGACCGCTCGTTGCCGAGCGCGACCGGGACCAGCACGTCGTGGGCGTCCGGGTGGTCGGCGAACCCGCGGGCGACGGCAGCAGCGATCAGCGCGGCACCGAGGCCGCGGCCGCGGGCGCTGGGCTCCCCGACCAGGTAGTCGATGCTCAGCGCGCCGGGCGGGACGGCGCAGACCGGCGCGAACTCCTCGACGTACTCGGGGTAGGCCTCGATCGGGTAGACCTGCACCAGCCCGAACGGCTCGCCGTCGGAGACCCCCAGGTGGATCTCGGCGGGGTCGGTGCCGTCGACGCTCGGGCCGAAGTCCTTCTCCACGGCCTCGGGGCTGGGGTCGTGATCCCACCACCGCGCCACCAGCGGCTCGGCGAGCCACCGGGAGATCAGCGGGAAGTCCGCCCGCCGGAGCGGGCGCAGCTCGACCGGGGGCAGCGCCACAGCCGGGAAGGCTAGGCGCTGCCGCCCCGGATCAGGAAACGACTATCCGCTCCTCGAGCATCCGCTTGACCGTCGCGGCGTCGGCCTTGCCGCGGGTGGTCTTCATGACCGCACCCACCAGCGCGCCCAGCGCCTGGACCTTGCCGGCCTGCACCTTGGCGACGACGTCCGGGGCGCCCGCGATCGCCGCGTCGACCGCGGCGACGAGCTCGTCGGACTCCCCCATGACCGCCAGGCCGCGCGCCTGGACCACCTGGGCCGGGCTCCCCTCGCCGGCCAGCACGCCGTCCAGGGCCTGCCGGGCCAGCTTGTCGTTGATCGTGCCGTCGGCGACCAGCCGGGTCAGCTCCGCGACCTGCGCCGGGGTCACCGCCAGCCCGGTGAGCTCCACGCCGGCGTCGTTGGCCCGGCGGGCCAGCTCGCCGAGCCACCACTTGCGGGCCTCGGCCGGGCTCGCCCCCGCGGCCACGGTGTCCTCCACCAGGCCGAGCGCCCCGGCGTTGACCAGCCAGGTCATCTCGGTGGGCGGCAGCCCCCACTCCTGCTGCAGCCGCGCGCGGCGCGCGGCCGGCAGCTCGGGCAGGTCCGCGCGGAGCTTCTCCACCCACTCGGCGTCCGGGGCGATCGGCACCAGGTCCGGCTCGGGGAAGTACCGGTAGTCGGTGGCCTCCTCCTTGCTGCGCCCGGGAGAGGTGGAGCCGGTGTCCTCGTGGAAGTGCCGGGTCTCCTGCAGCACGCGCCCGCCGTCGTCCAGGACGGCGGCCTGGCGGCGCATCTCGAACCGGACGGCGCGCTCGACCGACCGCAGCGAGTTCACGTTCTTGGTCTCGGTGCGGGTGCCCCACTCGAGGCTGCCGGCCGGCGCCAGCGACGTGTTCACGTCGCAGCGCAGGCTGCCCTGCTCCATGCGCACGTCGGAGACGCCGAGCGCCTGGACGATGTCCCGCAGCTCGGCGACGTAGGCCCGCGCGACCTCCGGCGCCTTGGCCCCCACGCCGGGGACCGGGCGGGTGACGATCTCGACCAGCGGGATGCCGGCCCGGTTGAAGTCGACCAGCGAGTGGTCGGCGCCGTGGATGCGGCCGGTCGCCCCCCCGACGTGCAGGTTCTTGCCGGTGTCCTCCTCGAGGTGCACCCGCTCGATCTCCACGCGGTAGGTCTCGCCGTCGACCTCGACGTCCAGGTGCCCGGCGGTGCACAGCGGCTCGTCGTACTGGCTGGTCTGGAAGCCCTTGGGGATGTCCGGGTAGAAGTAGTTCTTCCGGGCGAAGCGGCACCAGCTGGCGATCCGGCAGCCCAGCGCCAGCCCGATCCGGATGGTGGCCTCGATCGCTGCGGCGTTGGCCACCGGCAGCGAGCCGGGCATCCCCAGGCAGACCGGGCAGGTCTGGGTGTTGGGCTCGGCGCCGAAGGTGGTTGCGCAGCCGCAGAACATCTTCGACGCGGTGCCCAGCTCGACGTGGGTCTCCAGCCCGATGACCGGTTCGTAGCGGGCGACGACGTCGTCGAACTCGACCAGGCGGTCGCCTGTCGTTGTGGTCACTTGCGCTCCCCGGGCGAGGACGAGCTGGGCGGCACCGTGCGGAACACGAGAACGGCTGCCGTGCCGGTGAGCACGCCCAGGATGACGAAGATCGCGAAGACGGACCGGCCGGTGACGGCCCAGCCGACGATGCCCACCACGATCACGAACAGGGTCAGCGCCCACGCGGCCTTCAGCGGGCCGCTCATGCCCGCACCCCCGCCGCGGTGGGCAGCTCGTCGAGCAGCCGGTGGCCGCGGGCGGCGTCCTGCGCGGCCTCGAGCGCGGCGGCGACCCGGTAGCAGCGGTCGTCGGAGAGCGCCGGGGCCATGATCTGCAGACCGACGGGCAGCCCCTCGGACAGGCCGCTGGGGACCGAGATCGCCGGCAGCCCGGCGAGACTGGCCGGCAGGGTGCACAGGTCGGCGGCGTACATCGCCAGCGGGTCGTCGACCCGGGCGCCGAGCGGGAACGCGACGCTGGGGGTGGTCGGGCTGACCAGCACGTCCACCCTGTCGAAGGCGGCGGTGAAGTCCCGGGTGATCAGCGTCCGCACCTTCTGCGCCTGGCCGTAGTAGGCCTCGTAGTAGCCGCTGGACAGGGCGTAGGTGCCCAGGATGATGCGGCGCTTGACCTCCGGCCCGAAGCCCTGCTCCCGGGTGAGCGCCATGACCTCGTCGAGGTCGCGGCTGCCGTCGTCGCCGGCCCGCAGACCGAAGCGCATCCCCTCGTAACGGGCCAGGTTGCTCGACGCCTCGCTGGGCGCGATGAGGTAGTAGGCCGGCAGGGCCAGGTCGAAGGAGGGGCAGGAGACCTCGACGACGTCCGCGCCGAGCGCTGCGAGGCGCTCGATCGCCTCGCGGGTGCGGGCGAGCACGCCGGGCTCGTAGCCGTCGGTGTGCCCCTCGCCGCCGAGCTCGCGGACGACGCCGACCTTGACCCCGCGCAGGTCGCCCTCGGCGCCGGCCCGGGCGGCCGCGGCCAGCGGCGGGACCGGAGCGTCGATGCTGGTGGAGTCGCGCGGGTCGTACCCGGCGATCACCTCGTGCATCAGCGCCGCGTCCAGCACGGTGCGGGCCATCGGGCCGGCCTGGTCGAGGCTGGAGGAGAAGGCGATGAGCCCGTAGCGGGACACCGCGCCGTAGGTCGGCTTGTGGCCCACCAGCCCGGTCACCGCGGCCGGCTGCCGGATGGAGCCGCCGGTGTCGGTGCCGATCGCCCACGGCGCCAGGTGCCCGGCGACGGCGGCGCTGGACCCGCCGGAGGAGCCGCCCGGGATGCGGGAGGGGTCCCACGGGTTGCGGGTGACCTGGTAGGCCGAGTTCTCGGTGGAGGACCCCATCGCGAACTCGTCCATGTTGGTCTTGCCGAGCAGGACGGTGCCGGCGTCGGCGAGGCGGCAGGCGATGGTGGCGCTGTAGGGCGGCCGCCAGCCCTCGAGGATCTTCGAGCCGCTCGTCGTCGGCACGCCCTCGGTGACCACGAGGTCCTTGAGCGCGACCGGGACGCCGGCCAGCGGACCCAGCTCGGCACCACCGCTGCGCGCCTCGTCGACGGCAGCCGCGGAGGCCAGCGCGGCGTCGGGGTCGACGTGCAGGTAGGAGCCGAGCTCGCCGTCCTCGGCGCCGATGCGGTCCAGGTGGGCGCGGGTCACGTCGACGGCGCTGACGTCGCCGGCGGTGAGCAGCCGGGAGAGCTCGGCGACGTCGTGGGTGGTGAGCTGCCCGTCGCTCATCGCGGTGCTCACTCCTCCTCCCCCAGGATGCGCGGCACCCGGAACCGGCCGTCCTCCGCGGCCGGCGCACCGGCCAGCACGACGTCGCGGGACAGGCTCGGGGTGACCTCGTCGGGCCGGGTGACGTTGGTGAGGGGGACGGCGTGCGACATCGGTGGGACGTCGGCGACCGCGGCCTCGCCCACCCGCGCGACGGCGGAGAGCACCTGGTCGAGCTGGCCGGCGAACCGGTCGAGCTCCTCGTCGGTCACGGCCAGCCGGGCCAGACGGGCGAGATGCGCCACGTCCTCCCGGGAGATGCTGCTCATGCTGCGGTTGGACCCCACTTCGGCCGCCGGGGGAACCCGGCTTCGACTCGCTCCACGACCCGCCCACTGTACGTGGGGCGGATGTGCCGCCCGAGGCGAGCCGGACTTGGACGGGAGGTGCCTGATGCGAGAGGCTGCCCGTGTTCACGATCGACGGCGATCGGCCCGCATCCGCACGGCACCGGAGGTTCCGTGTCCCATCTCCTGCGGCTGGTCGTCCCCGACCGCCCCGGCATCCTGGGTGCCGTCGCCACCGCGCTCGGCGCGGCCGGCATCGACATCATCGGTGTCGACGTGCTCGAGCGCGGCAACGGCGTCGCGGTCGACGACATCGTCGTCGACCTGCCACCGGACCGGGTCGCCGACAGCCTGATCACCGCCGCGACCACGGTCCCCGGCGTGCAGGTGGAGTCGCTGCGGCCGTTCACCGGGCCGCTGGACACCCACCGGGAGCTGGACCTGCTGGAGGCACTCGCCCCGGCCGGCGAGGTGATGCCGAAGGTGCTCGCCGCCGAGCTGCCCCGGGTGTTCCACAGCGGGTGGGCCGTGGTGCTCAGCGGCAGCGGCGAGCAGACCGAGGTGGTGGCGGCCTCGGAGGCGGCGCCGTCCCTGGACGGGGTGGCGTTGCCGTGGCTGCCGCTGCGCGGCCCGCTGCTCCTGCCGAGCGACGCCGCGTGGGTGCCGCAGCGGTGGCAGGAGCTGGCCGTGGAGATGATGGCCGCGCCGCTCGACGCCCAGTCCGCGGTGCTCGCCGGCCGCACCGGCGGGCCGGCCTTCCGCCGGTCGGAGCTGCTGCGGCTGACGCACCTCGCGGGCATCGCCGCCACGGTCGCCCGGCTGCCCCCGGCCTGACGCCCCGCTGCCGTCTTCGCGCCGCGTCAGGACTCGACGGGGCCGCTGCCGTCGCCGATCGTGGCGACCTCGCGGGCGGCGTCGGGTCCCTGCTCGAGCAGCACGGCGAAGCCGTCGTCGTCCAGGATCGGGGCCTTCACCTGGACCGCCTTGTCGTACTTGCTGCCCGGGTCGGCGCCGACGACCACGAAGCCGGTCTTCTTCGACACCGAGCCGGTGACCTTGCCGCCGCGCTGCTGGATCGCGGCGATGGCCTGGTCGCGGCTGAGGTCGCGCAGCGACCCGGTGACCACGACGGTGACGCCGGTCAGCGGGCCGGGTGTGGCGTCGGACTCCGCGTCGGCCATGCGCACGCCGGCCCGCCGCCACTTCTCCACGACCTCGCGGTGCCAGTCGACGGCGAACCAGTCCCGGACGGCGGTCGCGATCGTCGGCCCGACCCCCTCGGCGGCGGCCAGCTCCTCCTCGCTCGCGGCCATGAGCCGGTCGATGGAGCGGAACTCGCGGGCCAGCGCCTGGGCGGCCGTGGGCCCCACGTGGCGGATGGACAGCGCCACGAGGACCCGCCACAGCGGCACGTCCTTGCGGGTCTGCAGGTTGGCCAGCAGCTTCTGGCCGTTCGCCGACAGGGTGCCGTCCTTCTTGGTGAAGAAGTCGGTCTGCTCGAGCCGCTCCTCGTCGAGGAAGAAGATGTCGCCCTCGTCCTGCAGGAGGTGGGACTGCAGGAGCGCGATGGCGGCCTCGTAGCCGAGCACCTCGATGTCGAAGGCGCCGCGGCCGGCGACGTGGAAGACGCGCTCCCGGAGCTGGGCGGGGCAGGACCGGGCGTTGGGGCAGCGGATGTCGGCGTCGCCCTCCTTCTCCGGGCGCAGCTCGGTGCCGCACTCAGGGCAGTGGGTGGGCATCACGAACTCGCGCTCATCACCCGTCCGCGCCGCCACGACCGGGCCGAGGACCTCGGGGATGACGTCGCCGGCCTTGCGGATCACGACGGTGTCGCCGATGAGCACACCCTTGCGCTTGACCTCGCTGGCGTTGTGCAGGGTGGCGAGCTGGACGGTGGAGCCGGCGACCTTGACCGGCTCCATGAAGGCGAACGGGGTCACCCGCCCGGTGCGCCCGACGTTGACCCGGATGTCGTGGAGCTTGGTCGTGGCCTCCTCGGGCGGGTACTTGAAGGCGATGGCCCAGCGCGGTGCGCGGCTGGTGGAGCCGAGCCGCCGCTGGAGCGCGACCTGGTCGATCTTGACGACGACGCCGTCGATCTCGTGCTCGACGGAGTGCCGCTGCTCGCGGTAGCGCTCGATGTAGGCCCAGACGGCCTCGAGGTCGGGGACGACCTCGTAGCGGGTGCTGACCGGCAGGCCCAGGGCGGCGAGCCGCTCGTAGGCGGCGGACTGCCTGTCGGCCTCGAAGCCCCGCCGGGCGCCCAGGCCGTGCACGACCAGCCGGAGTGGCCGGGTGGCGGTGACCTTGGGGTCCTTCTGGCGCAGCGACCCGGCGGCGGCGTTGCGCGGGTTGGCGAAGGGGGCCTTGCCGGCCTCGACCTGGCCGGCGTTGACCTCGGCGAAGGCGGCGACCGGGAAGTAGACCTCGCCGCGGACCTCCAGCAGCTCGGGGACGTCGTCCCCGGTGAGCTGCTGCGGGACGTCGGCCATGGTGCGGACGTTCGCCGTGACGTCCTCGCCGGTGATGCCGTCGCCGCGGGTGGCCGCGCGGACCAGGCGGCCGCGCTCGTAGACCAGGTCGATGGCCAGGCCGTCGACCTTCAGCTCGCAGAGGTAGCCGCCGCCGGCGGCGCCGTCCCGCTCGGCGCGGGCGGCCCAAGCGGAGAGCTCGTCGGAGCTGAAGGCGTTGTCCAGGCTCTGCATCCGCTCCAGGTGCTGGACGGGTGCGAAGGTGGCGCCGAAGCCACCGTTGACCTTCTGGCTGGGCGAGTCGGGGGTGACGAGGGCGGGGTGCGCCGCCTCGATGCCCTTCAGCTCGCCCATCAGCTCGTCGTACTGGCCGTCGCTGACCAGCGGCGCGTCCTGCACGTAGTACGCGAAGGCGTACCGGTCGAGCTCCTCGGAGAGGTCGCGGTGCCGGGTGCGCGCGTCGTCGGGGACCTCGGTCAGGTCCTCCCGGTCGACCGCGGACTCCACCGCGGGCTGGTCGGGGCCGTCGACGGCCTCCTGCTCCACCTCTGCCTCGGTGCTCACGACCACGACCGTATCCGCCTGCTCCGACAGGAAACCGGGCAGCGACCCGAGGTCACCCGACCGGGCGTCGGAGACATCGGGCGCCGTCCGGTGCCAAGCTCCGGCCGTGTCGACGCCCGTGATGTGCGCATTTTGCGGGGAAGCAGCCGAAGGCAGCGCCCTTGATCCCTGCGCTCTGATCGTCGTCTCTCGGTGGCGCGAGTCCGCGGCACGGCAGCAGAGGCAGCAGTTCTTCACGCATGCGCGCTGTCTCCAGGAGCGGTTGCACCCAGATGCCGCCGCTGTCGCAGGAGTCCTGGACCCGAGCTGGGACGGCCGGGACGTGTAGCTGAGCAGGTCGCTAGACCCTCGGGTGGATGAGGATCTCGGTGCCGTCCGGGCGGTAGGTGCGCCATTGGCCATCGGGTTGTTGCTCCACCCGGAAGCCGTGGTGGACCTTGGTGTGGTGCCGTTCGCACAGCAACGCCGAGTTCTCCAGGGACGTCCTGCCGCCGTTGATCCACTCGAGCCGATGATGGACGTCGCACCAGTGGGTGGGCGCGCCGCAGCCGGCGAACACGCAGTGCCGGTCGCGTTTCTCCACCGCCCGGCGCAGGTGTGGGGGGACGACCCGTTTCTCCCGGCCGACGTCCAGCGGTAGCCCGTCGGCGTCGAGGACCATCCGCCGGACCGTGGCGTCACAGGCCACCCACCGGGCCCGCGCTGCGGACAGCGTGGCGCCGAACCCGGTCTCCGCCGCGCCGGGGTTCCGGCTGGGGTCTACCAGGTCTTCCACGCCGATGGTGAGCACGACGTGCGGCTTGACGGTGCGCAGGAACGGCAGATCCCCCTGCGCGAGGGCGTTGTCGGCGAGCTGGACCAGGGCGTCGGCCTGCTGCTGCGCCCGGGTACGCATGTCGCCCTTCGGTCGGGAGGCCTGCACGATCGACTCCAGGGCGGCCTGCACCTTCTCTCCGCCGACGGCGTCGAGGTCGAACCGGCCGGTGATGCTTCCGTCGGCGTGCTTGGCGATGGTCAGCCGCCGCCCCTCGGTGAGGTCGGGCTCCGGGCCGTCGGGGTCCAGGGCGTCGAGGTAGCGGTGCACGACCTCACCGAGCCGCTGATGGGCCTCGGTGGTGGCGACGGTCACCATCGCCCGGTCCACCTCACCCAGGTCCACACTTTGGGCGTTGGCGGCGGTCAGCGCCTCGCCGGCGGCGATCGGGGTGATCACGGCGACCTGCTCGGCCGTCACGTCACCGGCGGCGAACGCCTCGGCCACCGCCGGAAGGTGCTCCAGCGCCCGGCCCGAGCGCACGATCCGCCCCGCCGCCGCCGGTGACAGCCGGGCGTGCCCGCGCAGCCAGGCGGGCATGGTCTTCAGCCCGTCGAACTCCGCGGCACCGGCCTTTTCACCCTCCCGCACCACGCGGGTGATGAACGCGTCCAGCCGGTTGCGACTGCGCAGCGCCTCACCGAGCACCTCCAGCAGCTGAGGGCCGAACATGCCCGACAGGTCCTCGGCCGCCAGAGCGTCCAGGGAGGACTGCAACTCGCCCATGGAGCACCTTTCAACTGGTTCGAACGTCTGTTCGATTCTATCGGTCAGTCGCACCCTTCGCGGCGGGAATCCCCGGGTCAGATGCGGTTTCCACAGATCTGCACATCAGCTCGACACCGGGAGCGATGGCGCCCGGCTGCGGGCCGTGCCAGCGTTCTCGGGTGCACGTCCAGCTCGCCGGCGCCCTGGCGCCCGTCCTCGCCGACGTCACGGCCACCGGTGCGCCGGTCCCCCGGGTCGTCGACGACGGCTGGTCGGCCGACCCCGGCACCGCGACCGCGATGCTCTCGAGCGGCGACGGCAGGCACGGCGCCGGCGTCTCGGTCCCGCTCGGCCGGCCCCGTCCGGAGCAGGTGAGCCACGTGGCCGGCATGGTGCAGGACTGGGTGGTCGACGAGCTGCGGGGCACCACGGCCACGAACTGGCCGCCGTGCCCGCACCACCCGACCACGCATCCGCTGGAGGTCGTCGTCCGGGACGGCGCCGCCCGGTGGAGCTGCCCGCGGGACGGCACGCCGGTCGCCGTCGTCGGCACCCTGCGCTGACTACTCCGGCAACAGGTACTTCGCCGCCTCGCGGACGTGGGTCATCGCCGTCCGGGCGTAGCCGGGGCTCGCTCCGGCCAGACCGCAGGACGGCGTCAGCGTCACCGCGGTGTGCAGCTCCTCCATCGGGAACCCCAGCTCCCGCCACCAGCCCTGCACCCGGCTGGCCGTGGCCTTGGGCTGCGGCAGCCGGGTGTCGGTGCCGGGCACCACGCCGACGAGCAGGTGGGTGCCCGCCTCCACCGCCGTCCCGAGGGCGTCGAGGTCCTGCACCAGCCCCAGGTCGAAGGAGACCGCCGCGGCACCGGCCGCCCGGAGCAGATCGAGGGGCGCGCGGGAGGCGCAGCAGTGCACGACCACCGGCCGGGTGACCCGGTCCACGAGGTGGCCGAGCTCCTCCTCCACGACGGTGGCCTCGACCGCGGGCAGCTTCCCGAACCCGCTGGCCGTGGGCAGCGCGCCCTGCAGGACGGCGGGCACCGACGGCTCGTCGAGCTGGACGACGACCTCCGCCCCCGGCACCCGCGCGGAGACGGCGGCCACGTGCGCAGCGATCCCCTCGGCGAGGGACTGCGTGAGGTCCCGCCGCGCGCCCGGGTCGACCACGGCCCGGTCGCCGCGGGTCCGTTCCAGCCCGGCCGCCAGCGTCCACGGCCCGGCCACCTGCACCTTGAACGGCCCGGCGTACCGCTCGGCCACCTCGTACAGGGCGTCGAGGTCGCGGGCCATGGTCGCGTGCGCCCGCCGCAGGTCGGTGCCCGGCCGCGGGACCAGCCGCCACCCGGCCGGGGTGAGGTCGACGGCGAGGTCGACCAGCAGCGCGGCGCTGCGCCCGATCAGGTCGGCGCCCGGCCCACGCCCCGGCAACTCGGGGAGGTGCGGGAAGTCGGGCAGCTCCCCGGTGACCAGGCGCACGGCCTCCACCGGGTCGTCCCCGGGCAGCGATCCCACACCGGAGGCCGGCCCCCACCGCGGGGGCGCCGGCCCCTGGTCGGCCGGTGCCTCGGCACCGGGGCTGCTCTTCTCGTCCGGGGAGTCCGTCGGCGGGGCCACGACCCGACCGTAGCCCGGGCCGCCGACGTCCCCGGCGTCAGCAGCTCGCGGCGGTCACCGGGATCGCGTGGTCGCCGTTCGGCGGGTCGATCGTGCGGCCCTGCAGGTAGGCGACCGCCGTGTCGACGTCCGGCGGCCCGGTCACCTGCTCGGTGCCGGTGGTGAACGCCGTGAAGCTGTCCCCACCCGCGGCGAGGAACGAGTTCGCCGCGACCCGGTAGCTGCCCTCCGCGGTGACCGGCTGCCCACTGATGCTGATCGAGCAGTCGAAGACCCGGTCGCCCTCGGCCCGCGCGCGGTCGTACTCGTAGCGGAAGCCGCCGGACGTCGACAGCACGAGGTCGGTGGTGTTGTCCGCGCCGCGGAACTGCTGCTCGAGCACGTCGTCGATGGCCGCGCCGGTCAGCACGAGGGTGTTGACCGTGTTGCTGAACGGCTGGACGTCGAACAGCTCCCGGAAGGTGACCTCGCCCGCGGTGATGTCGGTGCGCAGCCCGCCGGGGTTCATGAACGCGACGACGGGGGCGCCGAGCTCCGGCCGCGCCTGCGCCCCGGCCAGCTGCGCGTCGGCGACGAACGTGCCGAGCACGGACTCGTCGTTGCGGACCACCGTCTCACCGCTGCGGGCCCGCAGCAGGTCCCCGGTGACGGTCCCGACGACGACGTTGCCGGTCTCGTCGGCCCGGCCGTTCCAGTACTCGACGACCGAGGCCACGTCGGCGTCCGCCGTCGCGCGGGTGACCGGGACGTTGGCCGCCTGGTAGGTGGCCGCCCGGTCGACGTCGCCG
This sequence comes from Modestobacter sp. I12A-02662, assembly GCF_041028325.1. Lineage (NCBI taxonomy): Bacteria > Bacillati > Actinomycetota > Actinomycetes > Geodermatophilales > Geodermatophilaceae > Modestobacter > Modestobacter sp. I12A-02662. The sequence continues at coordinate 140,571 of NZ_JABGDE010000009.1, forward strand.
GTCTCCGGGTCGACCGTGAGCCGGATGTCGGTGACCAGCCGCCCGTAGTACCCGGCCTGCGTGACCAGCCGCTCCCGGCCGTCGGGGTCCGGCAGCCGGCAGTTGTACGCCTGGTGCGTGTGCGCGCTGATGATCAGGTCCACCGCCGCGCTGGTGCGCGCGTTGATGTCCAGGATCGGCCCGCCGAGCCCTTCGCAGCCGTCGAAGGCGACCGGCATCGCGTTGCCGACGGTGCCGCCCTCGTGGACGAGCACGCCGATCGCCTCGACGCCCATCTCCTGCAGCTCGGGCACCCAGGTGTTCACCGCGTCCGCCTCGTCGAGGAACGTGACGTCGGCGATCCCGGTCGGCGACACGATGCTCGGCGTCGTCTCGGTGACCACCCCGATCAGCGCGACCTGCACGTCGCCGGCGGTGTCGAACACCTCGTACGGCGGCAGCATCGGCTCGCCGGTCTCGGTGGAGACGACGTTCGCCGCCAGGTACGGGAAGTCCGCGCCCTCGAACTCGTGGCCGTCGGTGCCGAAGCAGCCGTCCACGCCGACGGTGACGCCGTCGCAGGCCTCGACGTCGTCGGTGAAGGTGCCGTCGGTGGCCGCGGAGATGCGGCGGAGCTCCTCGGTGCCCCGGTCGAACTCGTGGTTGCCGACCGAGGAGACGTCCAGCCCCATCGCGTTCAGGACCTCGATGGTCGGCTCGTCCTTGTAGACGCTGGACTCGAACGGCGAGGCGCTGACCAGGTCACCGGCGCCGACGAACAGCGACGTGCCGGTGTCCTCGCTGCCGGCCAGGAACGACTCCTGCAGGGCGGCGACGGTGGCCGCGACGTGCGCCGAGCCCCCGACCTCGGTGACGACGTCGTCGTTCGTGCCCGTCGCCGGGTTGGTCCCGTAGACGCCGTCCGGGCCGGGTGAGGTCAGCAGCTGGCTGTCGCTGCCCGTCGTGGGGCTGACCCGCCCGTGGAAGTCGTTCATCGCCAGCAGCTGGACGGGGACGCCCGGATCCTGCGCCGAGGCGGGGGTGGGCACGGTGACGACCGTGGCTGCGGCCAGGGTCACGGCGACGGTCAGGCGCGTTCGGCGCACGGGTCCTCCAGGACGCAGGCCGGGCTGCGCGGGCGCACCTCGGCGGACGACGACCCGGCCGCGCGGGCCGGGCTCACCAGCCGCGGAGGCCGGCCCGGCTGACGCTAAACCCGTGGCAGGAGGCCTGCCAACCTCAGCGGACGGCGGCCGCCGACCGTCTCCCGGCGCGCCGCACCGCGCCCTGGCCGAGGACCCGGTCGCCGCGCTCGGGGTCGGGCGCGTAGAGGACGGCGGACTGCCCCGGCGCGACTCCCCGCTGCTCCTCGGCGAGCTCGATCCGCAGCCCGCCGTCCTCGCTGCCGGCGACCCGGCAGGTGACCGCCGCCCCGTGTGCGCGCAGCTGGACCTGGGCGGTGAACGGCAGTTCCGGCTCCGGACCGGTCCAGGTGGGCCGGCCGGTCAGCACCTCGTCGACGGCGGCCTGGTCGGCGGTGCCGACGGTCACCGTCCGGGTGACCGGCTCGATCCCGAGCACGTACCGCGGCCGCTCGTCGCCGGCGCTGATGCCCAGCCCGCGCCGCTGCCCGACGGTGAAGCCGTACGCGCCGGCGTGCGTGCCGACGGTCTCCCCGGTCGCCGCGTCGACGACCGGGCCGGGCTGCTCGCCCAGCCGCCGGGTGAGCCAGCCGCGGGTGTCGCCGTCGGAGATGAAGCAGATGTCGTGCGAGTCCGGCTTGGTGGCCACCGCGAACCCGCGCTCGGCGGCGATCGCCCGCACCCGGTCCTTGGTCATCGAGCCGAGCGGGAACAGCGCGCCGGCCAGCTGCTCGGCGGTGAGCACGCCCAGCACGTAGGACTGGTCCTTGGCCGCGTCCACCGACCGGCGCAGCTCGCCGTCGGCGAGCCGCGCGTGGTGCCCGGTGACGACGGCGTCGAAGTCCAGCGCGCGGGCCCGGTCCAGCACCGCGGCGAACTTGATCCGCTCGTTGCAGCGCAGGCAGGGGTTGGGTGTCCGGCCGGCCGCGTACTCGGCGACGAAGTCCTCCACGACGTCCTCCCGGAACCGCTCGGCGAGGTCCCAGACGTAGAAGGGGATCCCCAGCTCGCCGGCGACCCGCCGCGCGTCGTTCGCGTCCTCGACGCTGCAGCAGCCGCGGGCGCCGCTGCGCAGCGTCTGACGGTCCGGGGACAGCGCGAGGTGGACGCCGGTCACCTCGTGCCCCGCCTCGACGGCGAGCGCGGCGGCGACGGCGGAGTCCACTCCCCCGCTCATCGCGGCGATGACCCTCATCGGCGGGTCGTCCCCGCCCGCCGGGCGCGTTCGACCACCGGCTCGATCACCTCGAGCACCGCGTCGACGTCGGCGTCGGTGGACGTGTGACCGAAGCTGAAGCGCAGCGAGCTGCGCGCGCGGGCCGGGTGGGCGCCCGCGGCGAGCAGCACGTGGCTGGGCCGGGCCACCCCGGCGCTGCAGGCCGAGCCGGTCGAGCACTCGATGCCCCGCGCGTCCAGCAGCATGAGCAGCAGGTCGCCCTCCGCGCCGGGGAAGGACAGGTGGGCGTTGCCCGGCAGCCGGCCCGGGCCACCGGCGACGACGTCGTCCAGCGCCGGCCCGTTGAGCTGGGCGTCCGGCACCCGCTCCAGGACGCCGGAGATCAGCCGGTCGCGCAGCGCGGCGGTCCGGGCGGTGCGCTCCGCGCGGTCGGCCACCGCGGCCTGCGCGGCCACCGCGAGCCCCACGATCGCGGCCACGTCCAGCGTGCCCGACCGGACGTCGCGCTCCTGGCCACCGCCGTGCAGCAGCGGCGTGCACTCGGCGTCCCGGCGCAGCAGCAGCGCCCCGGCGCCCATCGGGCCGCCGAGTTTGTGCCCGGTCATGGTCAGCGCGTCGACGCCGCTCGCGCCGAAGTCGACCGCCACCTGGCCGATCGCCTGGACCGCGTCGGTGTGCAGCGGCACGCCGACCGCGTGCGCCACATCGGCCAGCGCGGCCAGGTCGCTGACCGCGCCGATCTCGTTGTTGGCCCACATGACGCTGGCGACGGCGACGTCCCGGCCGTCGCCGAGCGCGTCGGCGAGCGACTCGGGGGTGATCCGCCCGTTCGCCTCGACCCGCAGCCAGGTGACCTCGGCCCCGTCGTGCTTCTCCAGCCACTCGACGCTGTCGAGCACGGCGTGGTGCTCGGCCGGGCTGGCCACCACGCGGCGACGGCGGTCGTCGGCGCCCCGGCGGGCCCAGTACAGGCCCTTGACCGCGAGGTTGTCGCCCTCGGTGCCCCCGCCGGTGAAGAGCACCTCCGACGGCCGGGCGCCCAGGGCGGCGGCGAGCCCCTCGCGGGACTGCTCGGCCACCCGCCGGGCCTCCCGGCCGCTGGCGTGCAGCGAGGACGCGTTGCCCACGCGCGCGAGCTGCTCGGTCATCGCCGCCAGGGCGGCGGGCAGCATCGGCGTGGTCGCCGCATGGTCGAGATAGGTCATGACGACGCAAGCGTAGGCGTCGGGGCCGACGGTCCGCCGAGCGCCGCGGCCCGGCCGGCGACCCGGACCCCGGCCAGCGCGAGCACGGTGAAGACGGCGATCGACCCGAGCACCGCCGTCGGCAGGGACAGCGAGCCCGCGGTGGCCGCCGCGACCAGGACGCCGGCCGACCCGATGCACAGCGCGGAGGCGGTGACGTCGGCGATCTGCAGGGCGGCGGAGTCCGCGCCGCGGCGGTGCTCCGGGGACTGCGCGAGCAGCAGCACCCCGACGCTGGGCATGCCCAGGCCCATGCCGAAGCCGGCGACCGCCCAGGTGAGGTAGGCGGGCCAGCCGCCGAGCGCGGGCAGCGCCGCGAGGGAGGTCGCCGCCAGGCCGACCGCGAGCAGCACGAAACCGATCCGCAGCAGCCGCTCGCGGGGCAGGTCCGGCAGCCGGCCCTGCACCTGGGACGCCGTGGCCCAGCCGAGGGCGCCGGCGGTGAGCGGGACCCCGGCCGCCGTGGCGCTGAAGCCGTGCACCTCGGTCAGGGTCAGCGGCAGGAGGGCGTCCATGCCGAAGAAGGCGCCGGCCAGCAGGCCGCGCGAGGCGACGACGGCCGGCATCCCGCGCGCGGCCCGCACCGTGCCCGCCGGCAGCAGCGGGCGGAGGCCCGCCACGAGCGCCGCGATCCCGGCCACGGCGATCGCGATCGCCACCAGGTCGCGCCGCTGGCCGGCGTACTGCAGCGCGGCGATGCCGGCCCCGGCCAGCACCGCCCACCACCACCCGGCCGCCGGCCCGCCGGCGGGCTCGGGCCGGGGCAGCCCACGGACCGCGGGCAGGACCAGTGCCAGCCCGAGGACGATCAGCGGGAGCAGCCCGAGGAAGACGACCCGCCAGCTGGCGTGCGTCGTGAGCAGGCCCGCGACGACCGGGCCGACGAGGGCGGGCAGCACCCAGGCGGTGGAGATCGCCCCGAACAGCCGGGGACGCAGCGCGGGCGCGTAGGCCTGGCCGGCCATGACGTAGAGCAGGACGACGATCACGCCGGCGCCCAGCCCCTGCACCGCCCGGCCCACGACGAACACCGCCATGTCCGCGGCGACCCCGGCGATGAGCAGCCCCGCGGCGAAGGCCCCGACGCCCCACGGCAGGGCGACCCGCACGCCGCGGCGGTCACCCACCCCGCCGCCGACCACCATGCCGACCACCGAGGCGACCAGGAACGCGCTGAACGGCCACGCGTACCAGGCCAGGCCGTCGAGCTCGGCCACCGCCGTCGGCATCGCCGTCCCCACCGCCATCGACTCGAAGGCGATGAAGGTGACGAGCATCAGCAGGCCCACCGTCGTGCGCCGGTGGGCGCGGTCGAAGACGGACGTCACGGTCACCTCCGGGCCAACCGTCGCGACCGGGCCGGCCTTCCCGGACCCGGACGGGCGTCGAGCGCCGACCCGGGGGGTGGTCGGCGCTCGACGGTCTCGGGCGCGGGCGGACCGCTCTGCCTGGGAGGGCTAACTGCGGCGGGCGGCGATCTGCTGGGCCGCCGCCGGGACGATCGTGTTCAGGTCGCCGACCACGCCGAAGTCGGCGAGCTCGAAGATCGGCGCCTCCGGGTCCTTGTTCACCGCGACGATCGTCTTCGACGTCTGCATGCCGGCCCGGTGCTGGATGGCCCCGGAGATGCCGACCGCGATGTACAGCTGCGGGGACACCGTCTTGCCGGTCTGCCCGACCTGGAACGAGTGCGGGTAGAAGCCGGAGTCGACCGCGGCCCGGGAGGCACCGACGGCACCGCCGAGGGAGTCGGCCAGCGCCTCGATGATCGAGAAGTTCTCCGCGCTGGCCACGCCGCGGCCGCCGGAGACGACGATCGAGGCCTCGGTCAGCTCGGGGCGGCTGCTCTTCTGCTCCACGACCCGGTCGACGACGCGGGTCTGCCGCGCCTGCTCCGAGAGGGTGACCTGCACCGGCTCCTGGGTGGCCGGCGCGGGCGCGGGCACCGGGGTGACGGAGTTCCCGCGCAGCGTGTAGATCGGCGTCCCGACCGTCACCTGCGAGTGGACGATCGTCTGCCCGGCGAAGGCCACCTGGGTGGCGGTGCCGTCGGGGGCGATCTCGGTGACGTCGGTCAGGAAGCCGCTGCCGGTCTTGATCGCCAGCCGGCCGGCGACCTCCTTGCCCTCCGGGGACGAGGGGACGACGACCGCGGCCGGGGAGACCGAGCCGACCAGCTGCGCCAGCACCTCCGCCTTCGGCGCCACGAGGAAGGCGTCGGCCTCCTCGGACTCGGCGACGTAGACCTTCGTGGCGCCGTACTCCGCCAGCGCGTCCTGCACGAGTGCGGCGGTGCCAGGGGCACCGACGACGACCGCGGCGGGCTCACCGAGCGCGCGGGCGGCGGTCAGCGCCTCGAGCGTCGTCTTGCGGACACCGTCGCCGGCCGGGTTGAGCTCGACCAGGACCAGGACCTCTGCCATGGGTGCGGTACTCCTCTTCGTGGGAAGCCGGGAGGTTGGAAGGCCGGAGCCGGCTCAGACGAGCTTCTGCTCGGCGAGGAAGCCGACCAGCTTCTCGGCGCCGTCGCCCTCGTCGCTGACCTTCACACCCGCGCCCTTGGGCGGACTGCCGGCGAAGTCGACGACCCGGCTGGTCGCCGTGGCGAGGCCGATGGTGGCGGGGTCGATGCCCAGGTCGGCCAGCGTCCTGGTCTCCACCGGCTTCTTCTTGGCGGCCATGATCCCCTTGAAGGAGGGGTAGCGCGGCTCGTTGATCGTGTCCCAGGTGGACACGATCGCCGGCAGCTGTGCCTCCAGCAGCCAGTAGCCGCCGTCGGTCTGCCGCTCGACCCGCGCGGTGGACCCCTCGACGGTGAGCTTGCGGGCGCCGGACAGGTGCGGGATGCCCAGCCGCTCGGACAGCAGCGCCGGCATGACCGAGACCTGGCCGTCGGTCGACTCCGCGCCGCACAGCACGAGGTCGTACTCCAGCTGCGAGAGGGCGGCGGCTATGATCGCGCTGGTCTGCGGGGCGCAGGCGCCGTGGATCGCCGGGTCGCTGACGTGCACGGCCCGGTCGGCGCCCATGGACAGCGCCTTGCGGATGGCGTCGGTGGCCGTGTCCGGGCCGACGGTCAGGATCGTGACCTGGCCGCCGTGCGCCTCCTTGACCGTCAGCGCCTCCTCGATGGCGTACTCGTCCATCTCGTTGATGACGTTGTCGGCGGTGGCGCGGACGACCGTGTTGTCCTGTGGGTCCAGCGCGCGCTGGCCGCCGGAGTCGGGGACCTGCTTGACCAGAACGACGATGTCCATCGTCAGACCAACCTCCGCGGTGGTGGTTCTCGGGGCGCGGGCGGGGCCCGCCTCGCTGCCGATCATCGAGGTTACCCGCCGGTAACCGACGGCACGACGGGTGGGTCCGTGTGACGCCGGTCACCCCCCGGCCGGCCACTCCCCCGTGTCGGCGAAGCGCGCCAGCGTCGCGGCGTGCGGCGCCAGGTCAAGCCCCTGCGCGGCCACCCAGTCGTCGGCGTAGTAGGTGTGCGCGTACCGCTCGCCGCCGTCGCACAGCAGGGTCACGACGCTGCCGCTGCGCCCGGCCGCCAGCATCTCGGCGACCAGCCCGAACGCGCCCCACAGGTTGGTGCCGGTGGAGCCCCCGGCCCGCCGGCCGGTCACCTGCTCCAGGTGCCGCATCGCCGCGAGGGACGCCGCATCGGGCACGCAGACCATCCGGTCGACGATCGTCGGCACGAACGAGGGCTCCACCCGCGGCCGGCCGATCCCCTCGATCCGCGACCCCCGCCCCCGGGTGGCCGGGTCGCCGTCCCGCCAGCCGGGGAAGAACGCCGACCCCTCCGGGTCGACGACGGCCAGCCGGGTGGGCAGCCGCCGGTAGCGGAGGTACCGGCCGATGGTCGCGCTGGTGCCCCCGGTCCCCGCGCCGACGACGACCCACTCCGGCACCGGGTGCCGCTCGCGCGCCAGCTGTTCGAACACCGACTCGGCGATGTTGTTGTTGCCGCGCCAGTCGGTGGCCCGCTCGGCGTTGGTGAACTGGTCCAGGTAGAGCCCACCGCAGTCGGCGGCGATCCGCCGGGCCTCGTCGTAGACGGTGCCGGCGTCGGCGACGAGGTGGCAGCGGCCGCCGTGGAACTCGATGAGCGCGATCTTCTCCGGGCTCGTGGTGGCCGGCATGACCGCGACGAAGGGCAGCCCGAGCATCCGGGCGAAGTACGCCTCGCTCACCGCGGTCGACCCGCTCGACGCCTCGACGACCGTGCTGCCCTCCCCCAGCTGCCCCGAGCACAGCGCGTACAGGAACAGCGACCGGGCCAGGCGGTGCTTGAGGCTGCCGGTCGGGTGGGTCGACTCGTCCTTCAGGTACAGGTCGATGCCCCACTCCGGGGGCAGCGGGTACACCAGCAGGTGGGTGTCGGCGCTGCGGTGCGCGTCGGCCTCGACCAGCGCGACCGCCCGCTCGACCCAGGCGCGGCCGGCGGCGTCGGACCGGTCGACGTCGGCGTTCACCGGCCGGAGAAGGTGGCCCTGCCCGGGCCGTGCTCCAGGAACGAGGCCATCCCGGTCTTCTGGTCCTCGGTGTCGAACAGCTCGGCGAACAGCCGGCTCTCCAGCGCCAGGCCGGTGGCCAGGTCGCCGTCCAGACCCTCGTCGATCGCCTGCTTGGCGGCCGCGAGCGCCCGCGGCGGCCCGGCGGCGAACTTGCGCGCCATCGCCACCGCCGTGGCGTGCACCTCGTCGTCGGGGACGACGGCGTCGGCCAGGCCCATCTCCATGGCCTCCTCGGCGCTCACGTGCCGGCCGGTGAAGACCAGGTCCTTGGCCTTCGCGGGGCCGACGAGCCGGGCCAGCCGCTGCGTGCCACCCGCGCCGGGGATCACGCCGAGCTGGATCTCCGGCTGGCCCACCTTGGCGTTCGTGCCCATGATCCGGAAGTCCGCGCACAGCGCCAGCTCGTACCCGCCACCGAGGGCGTAGCCGGTGATGGCCGCGATGACCGGCTTGGGGATGCGGGCCACCTCGGCGAAGGAGCTGGTCAGCTCCCGGCCCCAGGCCACCATGCTGGTCCTGGTCAGCCCGGCCATCGCCTTGATGTCCGCACCGGCGGCGAAGACCCGCTCCCCGCCGTAGAGCACCACGGCCCGCACGTCGGCCCGCTCCCCGGCTTCCTGCGCGGCGCCCCGCACCTCCCAGTGGAGCTGCTCGTTGATGGCGTTCATCTTCGGCCGGTCCAGGCGGATCGTGCCCACCCCCTCCGAGACCTCGAGGGTGACGAACTCGCGCGCTGCCATGGGGGCCTCCGGAGGTGGGAACGGCTGGACGACGGCGTCCTCCCGGAACCCTAGGACCGCCCGGTCAGGGGCGTGACGCGGACCCGCGTCAGGCGGCGCGAACCCGGCTCAGGCGGCGCGGACCGGGCGGCGCGGGCGCACGGGTGCCGCCCGCCCCGTCCCGGCTGCGGCCCGGGTGGCGGCCGGCACCGCGGCCCAGCCCTCCTCGGCCGGCGCGCCCCCGGACTCGTGGTAGTCCTCCTCGACGTTGACCGACCACACGTCGTGGCCGGCGTCGTCGAGGATGTTCTCGACGGTCAGCATCGCGGTGACCATCGAGTGGTCGGCGTTGTTGTAGCGGTGCATGCCGTTGCGCCCGACCGGGTGCACGTTGGGGACCTCTGCGGCGAGCCAGGCCCGGATCACCGCGACCTGCCGGTCGTAGCCCTCGTCGTAGACCGGGTAGGCCTTGGGCATGCGGACGACGAAGCCGCGCTCCACCGCCGCGGCCGGGACCAGACCGAGCTGGTCGAGCTCCCGGGTGGCCAGCGCCACCAGGTCCTCGTCGCGGGACTCCCACAGGTCGTCGCCCTCGTCGACGAAGTACTCCAGGCCCAGGCAGGTCCGCCCGTCCTTGACCATGTGCGGCGACCAGCTGCCGAAGTTCTGGATCCGGCCGACCCGGACCTCCGGCTGGTGCACGTAGATCCAGTTGTCGGGGAAGCCGCACTCCTCGGGCACCACCAGGGCGACGGTCAGGAAGTCGCGGTGGCTGAGGGCCCGGGCGGCCGCCTGCACGCGCTCGGGGGCCGGCGGGTCCATCGCCAGCACGAGCTCCGGCAGCGGCATGGAGCTGACGAGCTCGTCGGCCGGGAGCACCTCCCGGGTCGCCGGCCCGGCGGGCTGCGCCGTCCGGACCTCGACGGCGGTCACCCCGGCCTCGTCGCGGAGCAGCCTGGTCACCCGGGCGCCGAGCAGCACCTCGCCACCGGCGCCGCGCACCTGCTCGGTGGCCCGCTCCCACATGAGCCCGGGACCGGTCCGCGGGTACTGGAACCGGTCGATCAGCGTGGTGACGGCGGTCTGGCCCTTCTGCGGGAACAGCGCGTTGCGGATCGCCGTCCCGAGCGAGAGGTTCTTGATCCGCTGCGCGGCCCAGTCCGCCTGGATGTCGGTGGCCGGCATGCCCCACACCTTCTCGGTGTAGGTCTTGAAGAAGATCCGGTACAGGCGGTCGCCGAAGCGGGCGGAGACCCAGCCCTCGAAGTGGGACTGGTCCCGCGGCGGGCGGATCCGGGCCTTGACGTAGGAGGCGACGCTGCGGACCGCCTCGACCACCCCCAGGTTGGTCAGCGCGTTGAGCGGCCGCAGCGGGTAGTCGAAGAGCTTGCCCGCGTAGAGGATCCGGGACATCCGGGGCCGGGACAGGAAGTCCTCGTCGGGCAGCACCTCGTGCCACCAGCGCTCCACCGCGGGCACCTTGGTGAAGAACCGGTGCCCGCCGATGTCGAACCGCCAGCCCTCCCGCTCCACGGTCCGGCTGATCCCGCCGACCACGGTGTCCGCCTCCAGCACGGTTGCCGGGACGCCGCGGCGGGTGAGCTCGTGGGCGGCGGTGAGGCCGGCCGGGCCGGCGCCGATCACGACGACCACGGGATGGGGTCCAGGGCGAGTGGGCACGGAGCCTCCGATGACGTGTCCGCCGGCCGGCCGTCCCGCAGGCCGGTCGACGGGAGGAGCCGCACCGCGCTGCGGACGGCGTTCGATCTGTTCCTGATCATGCAAGTCCACGACCGCCCCGCTCAGCCGGACGGCCGGTCCGTGGACTCCCAGAGCGCGACGGTCCCGGCGGGCGAGGAGGTCGGCACCGGGCGGTAGGCCGACCGCAGGTCCGCGACCAGCGCGACCGCGTCCGGGTCCGCGCGCACCGACGCCGACGCGTCCTCCCAGTCCACGAGCAGGACGTAGTCGAGCTGTCCGGACACCGCCGCCAGGTCCACCGAGGGCGGTACGTCCTCCAGCCCGGCCAGGTCGGGATCGAGCCGGCTGCGCAGGGAGGGCTCCACGAACCTTACCTGGAAGTAGGGGAAGACTGCCTCGTAGTGACCGACGTCCACCCCGCGGGCACGCACGGCCAGCCCGCTGGAGACGTGCCGTAGCGGGTCCGGCCCGGACTCCAGCGGCGCCACCTGGGCGCGGTAACGGGTGAACCACAGCACCGCGAGGGTCGACCCCGGCCGCAGCTCGTCGGCGACGGACAGGATCTCGGCGGCGACCCGCTGGTCGTGCAGCTGGGTGGGCAGCCGCACGAGGACCGCCGCGGTCGCGGCGACGACCAGCGCCCCGGCGAGCGCGGCGCGGGCGGCGGCGCGCACCGGGGGGCGCGTCGCGCAGAACAGCACCAGCAGCAGCGGCGGGAACCAGGCCAGCCGGTCGGGCAGGAAGCCGTACTCCCGGCCCAGCCGGGTCGGGGACAGCAGGAACCCGGCGGCGGCGGCGAGGGTGGCCAGGCCGAGCACCCACCGGTCCGCGCGGGCCAGGGCGGCCTCCGTCCGGGGCCGGTCGGCCGGGGTCCGGCGCGGCCGGAGCGCCCCGGCCAGCAGGACGGCGAGGACGACGGCGACCGCGATCGACGCCCCGAGCTCGAGCCGGCTGCCCACCACCAGGGGCCGGTACATCGACAGCAGCCAGCCCAGCCGCTCCAGCGAGGGCTCGCCGACCGGGGCGCCACGCCGACCGTCCCCGCTGGTCACGTAGAACGCGCTCAGCGCCACCGTGGGGGCCAGCGCCAGCACCGGTCCGAGCAGGTGCTGCCGCAGGGCAGCGGGCCAGCTCTCCCCCGCCCACCGCGCCGCTGCCGACCGGCCCAGCCCGAGCCCGAGGACCAGGCCCGCGGCGACCGCCCACGGCATCAGGTGCGAGAACCAGGCGAGCACCGCCAGCCCGGCCAGCGCGCCGGCCGACCCGCGGGACCAGCCGGCCCGGCGGCGCAGCGCCAGGCCGATGACGAACAGCGCCAGGGCCACGCCCCAGCAGAAGTTGTAGAAGCCGTAGACGACCAGCTCGCTCCCGGCCAGCGGCAGCGCCGCGACCGCCAGCCACCCCGCCCGGCGGTCGACGCCGCGCAGCGCGTACCCGAGACCGGCCACCAGCAGCAGGATGAACCCGCCGACCACCACCTTCTCGGCCACGGCCGGCGAGAGCACGGTCAGCAGCACGCGGAGCAGCAGCGTGGTGAGCATGTTGGGGACCGGGGTGAGATCGACCGCGTAGTGCTCGCGCAGCAGCTCCCCGTGGGCGCCGTCGTCCCCGTGGTGCGCCAGCACCCACGCGCCGGCGACGTGCGCCGGACCGTCCTGGGTGAGCACGACCGGCAGCAGCAGGACCGGCGCGAGCTGCACGGCCAGCCCGGCCGCGAGCAGGACGGGGAGCAGGCGGGGCCGGCGCAGCCGCCGGCCCGGCGGGGCCTCGACCGGAGGCGCCGCCCCGGTCACTCGGCCCAGGGGCGGTCAGGCCGCACGGCGGGCGCTGTACCGGCCGCGGTCCCGCTGGACGTCCAGCGAGAGCGCGAAGGTCTCCGACAGCAGCGGGGCGGTGAGCACGTCCCCGACCGGGCCTGCGGCCACGACCTCGCCCCCGCGCAGCAGCAGCGCGTGGGTGTAGCCGGGCGGGATCTCCTCGACGTGGTGGGTGACGAGCACCTGGGCCGGGGCGTAGCGGTCGCGGGCCAGGTCGGACAGCCGGGACACCAGGTCCTCCCGCCCACCGAGGTCGAGCCCCGCGCCCGGCTCGTCGAGCAGCAGCAGCTCGGGGTCGGTCATCAGCGAGCGGGCGATCTGCGTGCGCTTGCGCTCCCCCTCGCTGAGCGTCCCGAAGGTCCGGTGCGCCATCGGCGCGACACCCCACTGCTGCATGAGCATGGCCGCGCGGGTCAGGTCGTGGACGTCGTAGCGCTCCCGCCAGCGGCCGACGACGGCGTACCCGGCGCTGACCACGACGTCGCCGACGCGCTCGCTCGGGTTGATCCGCTGGGCCAGCGCGGAGCTGGTCAGGCCGATCCGCGGCCGCAGCTCGAAGACGTCGACCGCGCCGAGGGTCTCACCCAGCACCGTGACCACGCCCCGGGTCGGGTGCATCTGGGCGGCGGCCAGCTGCAGCAGCGTCGTCTTGCCCGCCCCGTTGGGCCCCAGCAGGACCCACCGCTCGTCGGCCCGGACCGTCCAGTCGACGGCGCGCAGCAGGTGCGACTGGCCGCGGACGACGTCCACACCCCGGATCTCGACGACCGGCTCGTTCTCCACGGCCGCCATCCAACCAACCCACCGGGCGTCATGCCGAACGGGCCGGGGACGTGTCGGGCACGATGCAGGGCATGAGAGTGCTCACGAGCGGACTGCCGGGCACCCCACCACCGCGGAAGCGCACCGCACCAGCCGGGAAGGTGTGCCGGTGAGGCCCCCGACGGCCGGCGTGCAGGCGGGCACGCCGGAGCTCTGGCCGGGCTCCCCTGCCCCCCTGGGCGCCCACTGGGACGGCACCGGGACCAACTTCGCCCTCTGGTCGGCCGGGGCCTCCGCGGTCGACCTGTGCCTGTTCGACCCGGACGGGACCGAGCACCGGCAGCGGCTGCAGGAGACCACCCACCAGGTGTGGCACGGCCGGCTGCCCGGGGTGGGCCGGGGGCAGCGGTACGGCTACCGCGTCCACGGCCCGCACGACCCGGCGTCCGGCGCCCGGTACAACCCGGCGAAGCTGCTGCTGGACCCCTACGCCCGCGCGGTCTCCGGCGACCTGGTGCTCTCCGACGCGCTCGTCGGCCACGACCAGCGCGATCCGCACCTGGCCGATCCGCGGGACTCCGCGCCGTTCGTGCCGCGGGGGGTGGTGGTGCACGACTCCTTCCCCTGGGACGGCGACACCCGGCTGGACATCCCGTGGTCGGACACCGTGATCTACGAGGTGCACGTCAAGGGCGCCACGGCGCTGCACCCCGACGTCCCGCCGGCGCTGCGCGGCACGTACGCCGGCCTGGCGCACCCGGCGTTCGTGGAGCACCTGGTGTCCCTGGGGGTCACGGCCGTCGAGCTGCTGCCGGTGCACCACTTCGTCAGCGAGACGCACCTGCTCCGCCGCGGCCTCACCAACTACTGGGGCTACAACACCCTGGGCTACTTCGCCCCGCACGCGGCCTACAGCTCGATCGGCGCCGACGGGGGGCAGGTCACCGAGTTCAAGGCGATGGTCAAGACCCTGCACGCCGCGGGCATCGAGGTGGTCCTCGACGTGGTCTACAACCACACCGCCGAGGGCGACCACACCGGACCGACGCTGTCCTTCAAGGGCATCGACAACGGCGGCTACTACCGGCTCGGCCGGGAGGACCTCGCCCGCTACACCGACTACACCGGCTGCGGCAACACCCTCGACGTCCGCCGTCCCGCGGTCCTGGCGCTGCTGATGGACTCGCTGCGGTACTGGGTCACCGAGATGCACGTCGACGGCTTCCGCTTCGACCTCGCCTCCGCGCTGGCCCGCTCGATGCACGACGTCGACCGGCTGTCCGCCTTCTTCGACGTCGTCCACCAGGACCCGGTGGTCAGCACGGTCAAGCTCATCGCCGAGCCGTGGGACGTCGGCGAGGGCGGCTACCAGGTGGGCAACTTCCCCCCACCGTGGACGGAGTGGAACGGCCGGTACCGCGACACCGTCCGCGACGTGTGGTCCGGCGCCCGGGTCGGCGTCCGCGACCTCGCCTACCGGCTCACCGGGTCCTCGGACCTCTACCGGTTCGACGGGCGCCGGCCGTTCGCCAGCGTCAACTTCGTGACCGCGCACGACGGGTTCACCCTCGCCGACCTGGTCAGCTACGAGCAGAAGCGGAACGAGGCCAACGGCGAGGACAACCGGGACGGCGAGAGCCACAACCGCAACTGGAACTGCGGCGTGGAGGGGCCCACCGACGACCCCGAGGTCACCACCCTGCGGGCCCGCCAGATGCGGAACCTCCTGGCCACCCTGCTGCTGTCCACCGGCGTGCCGATGCTGACCGCCGGCGACGAGCTCGGCCGCACCCAGGGGGGCAACAACAACGCCTACTGCCAGGACGGTGAGACGTCCTGGATCGACTGGGGCGCCATGGACGCGGACCTGTGGACCTTCGTGTCCCGGGTCATCGCCCTGCGCCGCGCCTCGCCGGCGCTGCGCCAGGAGGCGTTCTTCGAGGGCGCGGAGGTGCCGGGCTCCGGCGGCACGCGGGACCTCGCCTGGTTCGCCCCGAACGGTGAACAGCTCACCAGCGGCGACTGGTTCGACACCGGGCTGCAGACGATCGGCATGTACCTGGACGGCCGCGGCCTGCGGCACCGTGACCAGCGCGGCCGGCCGGTGGTCGACTCCTCGTGGCTGCTCTGGCTGCACGCCGGCGCCGATCCGCTCGAGGTCGTGCTCCCCGGCGCGCCCTGGGGGGACGGCTACGAGCTGGTGCTGGCCACCGAGTACCCGACCGGCGCCCCGCCGCAGCCGACCGCCGTCGCCCCCGGCCCGGTGCAGCTGCCCGGCCGGTCGGTCTGGGCGCTGCGCGTGCTGCGCCCGCCGGTGCCGCAGGCCCAGGCGGGCTGAAGAAGGTCGGGGGACCTCGTCCTCCTCACCCCTCGCAGGCTCCGGGCGGGCCCCTGGAGGGGGCCTTACTCGGCGGGCTGCTCGAAGGTGATGACCGTCCAGCCGAGGAGGAGGCGGTCGCCGTCGGCCAGCGGGTGCGGCACGCCGGGCTCGAGCTGGGTCCACTCGGTCGCCTCGGGGCCGGCCACGTGGGTGCCGTTGAGCGATCCGAGGTCGACCAGGGAGACCTCCCGGCCGGCGCGCTGGATCGCGGCGTGCGCCGAGGACAGCACGTTCTGGGTGTCCGCGATCGGCACCGGCCGGGCGTTGCCCCCCGTCACCAGGTCGTGCCCGTCCGGACGGCGGCCGAGCACCAGGTCCTCGTCGACGGTGACGACCATGCCGTCGTCGAACCGCAGCACCGGGGCGGCCGGCGGCTCGGGGCGCCAGAACGCCGTCTGCTCGCCCACCTGGCCGATCGGCCCGCTGGCGACACGGCCCGAGTCGCCGAAGCCGGCGTCGGAGCCGGCGGTGAACGACTCCCCGCTGGGCAGCGAGGTGGCCGGCGGGACGGCGACGGACGGCGGGACGGCGGCGGCCAGCTGGAGCAGCGCACCGGAGCCGGGGACGGTGCCCTCGACCAGGTCCAGGGCCACCCCCGGCGGCATCGCGGCGGCCGGCTGGCCCGGGCCGACGTAGAGGGTCTGGCCCAGCGAGAAGCCGGCGGCGAGGGTGCAGCCGTCGACGGCGGAGCCGGACACCGGTACCCCGTCGACCGCGGGCTGGCCCTTGCCGGACCAGAGCGCCACGCCGGAGCCGGAGCCACCCGCGGTGTCGGCGAGGACGAGGGCGAAGGAGGCGGGGCCGTCGGAGATCCGGGACACCTGGTGGGCGACGGCGGCCAGCACCCGGTCGGCGCCGGGCCCGCTCACACCGAGGCAGGCGTGCAGGGCAGCGACCAGCGCCGGCGAGCCGGGCGCGTCGACCCACAGCAGGCCGCCGCCGCGGCGGGCGACGACACAGTCTCCGGGGAGGACCTCACAGCGGTCGGGCATGACGTCCAGCCTAGTGAGCGCACAGCGGATCCGGCGGTCGACCGGGGCGTGCCATGCCCCGATCTCGACCCGTTGCGCACGACCCGTACCACTCGTCACACGGGTCGCAGCCGGACGAGTACCGTGCGCGCTCCTCACCGGCGTGTCGCGCCCGCCGGCCCGCTGCGGGGGCCCCCGCCGAACGTGGTGACGTGCCGGAGCGGCCTCCCTGCAGGGTCCCACCGCGAGCGTGCGAGCGGTGGGGGGCAGGGAGGTCCTTCTTCAGGCGTTGACGACGACGCCGAGCTCGGCCGGGGTGGCCAGGTGCTCCGAGTGCGGCAGGACCCGGACCGTGTAGCCGAACGCGCCGGTGAGGGTCAGCGGGACGGTGGCGGTGAACCAGTGCCGGGTCCCGTCCGCGGACTCGTGCCGCATCGGCACGGTGGTCACCCCGTGCAGGCGGTCGGTCTCGTCCACCCGTCCGTAGGCCGCCTCGACCACCACCTCCGCGGGCGTCACGCCCGGCAGCTCCACCTCGGCCCGCAGGTCGATGCCGCCGCCGACCTCGGCGGTGTCACCGACCCCGGTGGCCTCCACGTGCGCCACGCGCACGCCGTGCCAGTGCTCCAGCAGGCGGGACCGCCACGCGGCCTCGTCCCGCGCGGTCTCGTACCCGCCGGTCGCCATGGACCGGGCCGAGACCGAGGCCGGCACGTAGAGCTGCTGCACGTAGTCCCGCACCATCCGGGTGGCCTGGACCTTCGGACCGGTCTCCCGGAGGGTGTCGCGGATCATCTCCACCCACCGGGTCGGGATGCCCTCGCCGTCGACCTCGTAGAAGCGCGGCAGCACCTGCTCGTGCAGGAGCGCGTAGATGGCCTGCGCCTCCACGTCGTCGCGGCGCTCGGGGTCGGTGACCCCGTCGGCGGTCGGGATCGCCCAGCCGTTCTGGCCGTCGAACCACTCGTCCCACCAGCCGTCGCGGATGGAGAGGTTCAGCCCGCCGTTGAGCGCGGACTTCATGCCCGACGTGCCGCAGGCCTCCAGCGGCCGCAGCGGGTTGTTCAGCCAGACGTCGCAGCCCCAGTACAGGTAGCGCGCCATGCCGATGTCGTAGTTGGGCAGGAAGGCGATCCGGTGCCGGATCTCCGGGTCGTCGGCGAACTTGACCATCTGCTGGATCAGCTGCTTGCCGCCGTCGTCGGCCGGGTGGCTCTTGCCGGCGATGACCAGCTGGATCGGTCGCTCCTCGTCGAGCAGCAGCGCCTTGAGCCGGGCCGGGTCGCGCAGCATCAGGGTCAGCCGCTTGTACGAGGGCACCCGGCGGGCGAAGCCGATGGTGAGGACGTCGGGGTCGAAGGCGGTCTCGGTCCAGCCGACCTCGGTCTGCGCCGCCCCCCGGGAGAGGGCCGTCTCCCGCACGCGGCGGCGCACCTCCTCCACCAGCCGGCCGCGCAGCAGCCGCCGGGTGTTCCAGAGGTCGCTGCTGCTGATCCGGTCGACGCCGTCGAAGTGCACCGGCCCCGGGACGTCGGCCGGGTCGCCCTGGCTGGTCGTCTGGGTGCCGAGCTCGACCAGCTCCCGGGCGGTCCAGGTGGCGGCGTGCACGCCGTTGGTGATCGAGGAGATCGGGACGTCGTCGGCGTCGAAGCCCGACCAGAGGCCGCCGAACATGTCCCGGCTGACGTGGCCGTGCAGCGCGCTCACCCCGTTCGCCCGCTGCCCGAGCCGCAGACCCATGTGCGCCATGTTGAACTTGCTCGGGTCGTCCTCCGCGCCCAGCGCGAGGAGCTGGTCGACCGGGACTCCGAAGCCGGCGAAGTAGCGCTCGATCAGGGTCCGCGGGAACCGGTCGATGCCGGCCGGCACCGGGGTGTGCGTGGTGAACACCGTGCCCGCGCGGACCGCCTGGAGCGCCTCGGCGAAGGACAACCCGTGGGACTCGGTGAGCTCGCGGATCCGCTCGACCCCCTGGAAGCCGGCGTGGCCCTCGTTGGCGTGGAAGACCTCCGGCGGCGGGGCGCCGGTGAGCGAGCAGAATGCGCGCAGAGCGCGCACGCCGCCGACGCCCAGCAGCATCTCCTGCCGCAGCCGGTGGTCCTCGCCCCCGCCGTACAGGCGGTCGGTGACCCCGCGCTCGGCGGCGTCGTTCTCCTCGATGTCGCTGTCGAGCAGCAGCAGCGAGACCCGGCCGACCTGCGCCCGCCAGACGTGCGCGTGCAGCGTGCGCCCCTCGGGCAGCGGCACGGTGATCACCACGGCGTTGCGGTCGGCGTCGCGGAGCAGCTTCAGCGGGAGGCCGTGCGGGTCCAGCGCCGGGTAGTGCTCCAGCTGCCAGCCGTCGGCCGACAGGCTCTGGGAGAAGTAGCCGGCCCGGTACAGCAGTCCCACGCCGATGAGCGGGACGCCGAGGTCGGAGGCGGCCTTGAGGTGGTCACCGGCGAGGATGCCGAGCCCACCGGAGTACTGCGGCAGCACCTCGGTGATGCCGAACTCCGCCGAGAAGTACGCGACCGAGGCGGGGGCCTCCGGCCCGAGGGACTGGTACCAGTGCGGGGCGTCCAGGTACTCGCGCAGGTCGTCGGTCACCCGCTTCAGGCGGGTGAGGAACTCCTGGTCCTCGGCCAGCTCAGCCAGCCGCTCGGCCGAGACCTCGCCGAGGACCCGCACCGGGTCGCCGCCGCAGCCGCCCCAGAGACCGGGGTCCAGCGCCTCGAACAGGTCCCGGGTCTCCGGGTGCCAGGACCAGCGCAGGTTGACCACCAGCTGCGCGAGGGGCATCAGCGCCTCGGGCAGCGCGGCACGGACGGTGAGTCGACGGAGGGCTCGCACCGGGCCGACAGTAGTGGTGGGTGTGCCGGCTCACACCGTCGGCTCGACGTCCGGACCCGCCGCCGGACGACCGCGGGATGCCGGTTCCCGCCCCCCCGATCAGCGGCCTCTCCCGCCGAGGTGCTGGCGGGCGACGATCTAGATAGCGTGACCGCGATGACTGGCCGCCCAGACCTCCGCCTCGGCATCACCGATGTCGCCCCCGTCGTGTCGTGCGGGTCCTTCTCGACCCGCGCCGTGGTCGGCGAGCACCTGCCGATCACCGCCACCGTCTTCCGCGAGGGCCACGACGCCGTGGCCGCCAACGTGGTGCTCACGCCTCCGGCCGCACCGGGCTCGATGGAGCCCGGTGCACCCGGGACCGGCCGGCCCTTGGTGCGGATGCGGAAGTTCGGCCGCGAGCCGGACCGCTGGACCGCCACCGTCGTCCCCGACCACGAGGGGCTGTGGACCTACACCGTCGAGGCGTGGGACGACCCGCTGAGCACCTGGCACCACGACGTCGAGGTGAAGGTGGCGGCCGGCCAGGGCGCCGAGGAGCTCGCGAACGACCTCGAGTCCGGCGCCCGGCTGCTCGAGGAGGTCGCCGCCTCCGCGCCGGCCGAGCACCGGGACGCCCTGCTCGCCGCCGTCGCGGCGCTGCGGAACGGCGACCTGGACCTCACCGCCCGGCTCGCCCCGGCGCTGGCCCCCGGCCTGCAGCACGTGCTGGACGAGAACCCCGTGCGCCGGATGGTGACCTCCTCGCAGCGCTACGAGCTGTGGGTGGACCGCACGCGGGCGCTCTACGGGTCCTGGTACGAGTTCTTCCCCCGCTCGGAGGGCCCGGTGGTCGGCGGGCAGCCGACCCACGGCACCTTCGCCCAGGCGGCCGAGCGGCTCCCGGCGATCGCCGACGCGGGCTTCGACGTCGTCTACCTGCCGCCGATCCACCCGATCGGGCACACCAACCGCAAGGGCAAGAACAACACGCTGGTCGCCATGCCGGACGACGTCGGCTCGCCGTGGGCGATCGGCAGCGAGGAGGGTGGCCACGACGCCGTCCACCCGCAGCTGGGCACGCTGGAGGACTTCCGGGCCTTCGTCCGGCGGGCCGGCGAGCTCGGCATGGAGGTCGCCCTCGACCTCGCGCTGCAGGCGACCCCCGACCACCCCTGGGTGCGGGAGCACCCGGAGTGGTTCACCACCAAGCCCGACGGCACCATCGCCTACGCGGAGAACCCGCCGAAGAAGTACCAGGACATCTACCCGCTCAACTTCGACAACGACCCCGAGGGCCTCTACGCGGAGGTGCTCCGGGTGGTGCGGCACTGGATGGCCGCCGGGGTGCGGGTGTTCCGGGTCGACAACCCGCACACCAAGCCGCTGAACTTCTGGCACTGGATCATCTGGGAGGTCAAGAAGACCGACCCGGACGTCCTCTTCCTGGCCGAGGCGTTCACCCGGCCGGCGATGATGCACCAGCTGGCCCGGCTGGGCTTCACCCAGAGCTACACCTACTTCACCTGGCGGACGGCGAAGTGGGAGCTGGAGGAGTACGGCCGCGAGCTGGCCGCGAGCAGCCACTACATGCGGCCGAACTTCTTCGTGAACACCCCGGACATCCTCCACGAGTCCCTGCAGGTCGGCGGGCCGCCGATGTTCAAGATCCGCGCGGTGCTCGCGTCGATGCTGAGCCCCACCTGGGGCGTCTACAGCGGCTACGAGCTGTTCGAGCACGTGGGCCTGCGGCCGGGCAGCGAGGAGTACCTGGACACCGAGAAGTTCCAGCTCCGGCCGCGGGACTGGGCCGGCGCCGAGGCCAGCGGCCGCACGCTCACCCCCTACCTGCGGCGGCTGAACGAGATCCGGCGCGCGCACCCGTCGCTGCAGCAGCTGCGCACCCTGCGGTTCCACCACGTCGACAACGAGAACCTGCTCTGCTTCTCCAAGACCGACCCCGGCTCGGACGACGCGGTGCTCGTGGTGGTCTCGCTGAACAGCAACTACACGCAGATCGGGACCACGTCGCTGGACATGCCGGCGCTGGGTCTCGACTGGTCCGACCGGTTCGCGGTCACCGACGAGCTGACCGGGGCGACCTACGACTGGGGCCAGCACAACTACGTGCAGCTGGACCCCTTCCGGGAGCCGGCGCACGTGTTCACCGTGCACCGCAGCCTCCACTCCCCCGTCCCACCGCAGTGAAGAAGGACCTGCCTGCCCCCCACCGCTCGCACGCTCGCGGCCCCCTGCAGGCAGGCCGAGGCCTGGTGGCCACCCCCGCTCCAGCTGAATAACGAGGACTTCCGTCATGACCACGCTCCCCGTCCCCAGCCAGTCGACCCCCGGCGCGGACGAGCAGTCGACGCTGCCACCCCCGGGCACCGATCCCGAGTGGTACAAGCGCGCCGTCTTCTACGAGGTGCTCGTCCGCGGCTTCGCCGACAGCAACGCCGACGGCATCGGCGACCTGCGCGGCATGATCGGCAAGCTCGACTACCTGCAGTGGCTCGGGGTCGACTGCCTGTGGCTGCCGCCGTTCTTCGCGTCCCCGCTGCGGGACGGCGGGTACGACGTCAGCGACTACACCGCGGTGCTCCCGGAGTTCGGCGACATCGACGACTTCAAGGACCTGGTCGAGGCGTCCCACTCCCGCGGGATGCGGGTGATCATCGACTTCGTCATGAACCACACCTCGGACCAGCACCCCTGGTTCCAAGCCAGCCGCAGCGACCCCGAGGGGCCCTACGGCGACTTCTACGTCTGGGCCGACGACGACACCGGCTACGCCGACGCCCGGATCATCTTCGTCGACACCGAGAGCTCGAACTGGACCTTCGACCCGGTCCGCAAGCAGTACTTCTGGCACCGCTTCTTCAGCCACCAGCCCGACCTCAACTTCGAGAACCCCGCCGTGCAGGAGGCGATCCTCGACGCGCTGCGCTTCTGGCTGGACCTGGGCATCGACGGGTTCCGGCTGGACGCGGTCCCCTACCTGTTCGAGGAGGAGGGGACCAACTGCGAGAACCTGCCCCGGACGCACGCCTTCCTCAAGCGGGTGCGCAAGGTGGTCGACGCGGAGTACCCGGACAAGGTGATGCTCTGCGAGGCGAACCAGTGGCCGGCCGACGTCGTCGAGTACTTCGGTGAGGACGGCGACGAGTGCCAGATGGCCTTCCACTTCCCGGTCATGCCCCGCCTGTTCATGGGCGTGCGGCGGGAACAGCGGTTCCCGATCTCGGAGATCATGGCCCAGACGCCGGCCATCCCGGAGAACTGCCAGTGGGGCATCTTCCTGCGTAACCACGACGAGCTGACCCTGGAGATGGTCACCGACGAGGAGCGCGACTACATGTGGGGCGAGTACGCCAAGGACCCCCGCATGAAGGCCAACATCGGCATCCGCCGGCGGCTGGCGCCGCTGCTGGACAACGACGTGGACACCCTCGAGCTGTTCGCCGCCCTGCTGCTCTCGCTGCCCGGGTCACCGGTCCTGTACTACGGCGACGAGATCGGGATGGGCGACAACATCTGGCTCGGTGACCGCGACGGCGTCCGGACGCCGATGCAGTGGACGCCGGACCGCAACGGCGGGTTCTCCACCGCCGACCCGCAGCGGATGCACCTCCCGCTGGTCGCCGACCCGGTCTACGGCTACCAGGTGACCAACGTGGAGGCGCAGCTGCGCAACACCACGTCGCTGCTGCACTGGATCCGCACGATGATCGCCGTCCGCAAGCAGCACCCGACGTTCGGCGTGGGGAGCTACGCCGAGATCGGCTCGCGCAACCCCACGGTGCTGTCGTTCGTCCGCGAGTTCGGCGACGACATCGTGCTCTGCGTGAACAACCTGTCGCGCTTCCCGCAGCCGGTGGAGCTGGACCTGCGGCGGTTCGAGGGGTACACGCCGATCGAGCTGACCGGGCGCGTGCAGTTCCCCCAAATCGGCGTCCTGCCCTACATGCTCACGCTCGGTGGGCACGGCTTCTACTGGTTCGAGCTCTCCCGCCCGGCGGCTCCGGTCGCCGAGGAGGAGGAGAGCTGGGAGACCCACACCAGCAGCACCGTCGCGCAGTCCCTGCTCGACTCCGGCCTGGTGTCGGAGGGCGCCCCCGGAGGCAGCGGTGGGCTCGGCGCCGAGTCCCCGACCGTCACCGACTCCGAAGGAGAGGCCCGATGAACGCAGTGACCCAGCTGCTGGCCGGATGGATGCCCGGCCAGCGGTGGTTCGGCGGCAAGGGCCGTGAGTGGGCGGACGTCACCGCCGAGGGCTTCTTCCTCGACCAGTCCGATCCCGTCCTCTCGGTGCACCGGGTGCGGGTCACCTACGCCGACGGTGCGACGGAGACCTACCTGGTCCCGCTGTCCTGGCGCGAGTCGCCGGCCGAGGAGCTCTCCAGCGCGTTCATCGGCGCCGTCGCCGACTCCCACGGCGGGGAGAACTACGCCTACGACGCGATGCGGGACCGCGACGCCACCGTGCCGTGGCTGACCCACCTCGTCGCCGCGTCGACCGTGGGCCCGATGCA
Source organism: Modestobacter sp. I12A-02662 (assembly GCF_041028325.1). NCBI lineage: Bacteria > Bacillati > Actinomycetota > Actinomycetes > Geodermatophilales > Geodermatophilaceae > Modestobacter > Modestobacter sp. I12A-02662. The sequence goes on from NZ_JABGDE010000009.1 coordinate 164,323, forward strand.
CTTCCACCCGGCCGGGGTCGCCTACATCCCCGAGGGGCTGCCCGGCGACATCGTCTCCACCGAGCAGAGCAACACCTCGCTGGTCTACGGCGAGACGGCGATCCTCAAGCTGTTCCGCCGGCTCGAGCCCGGCCTGAACCCGGACGTCGAGGTGCACGACGCGCTGCGGCGGACCGAGAACCCGCACATCGCACCGCTGCTCGGCTACGTCGAGATCGACAACGGGCCGGGCGAGGAGGCCTCCACGGTCGCGATGCTGCAGGCCTTCGTGCCCAACGCCAGCGACGGGTGGCGGCTGGCCACCTCCAGCGTCCGCGACCTCTACGCGGAGGCCGACCTGCACGCCGACGAGGTGGGCGGGGACTTCGCCGGGGAGAGCGAGCGGCTCGGGGAGGCCACCGCGTCGGTGCACCGCGACCTCGCCCGGGTGCTGCCGACCGAGCCGGCCGAGCGGGACTGGTACCGGGACGTCGCCGAGCAGATGACCTCCCGGCTGGAGGCCGCCCTCGCGGTGGTGCCGGACCTGGCCGAGCACGCCGACGGGCTACGACGGCTCTACGCGGCCGTCGCGGACACCGACGAGCCCGTGGTGCGCCAGCGGGTGCACGGCGACCTGCACCTCGGGCAGGTGCTGCGCACCGCGTCCGGCTGGATCGTGCTCGACTTCGAGGGCGAGCCGGCCCGGCCGCTGGCCGCGCGCCGGGAGCTGGACACCCCCCTGCGCGACGTCGCCGGCATGCTGCGGTCCTTCGACTACGCCGCCCGGCACATGCTCGTCGAGCAGCCCGGTGACCCGCAGCGCACCTACCGCGCACAGGAGTGGGCCGAGCGGAACCGGCAGGCGTTCCGCGCGGGCTACTCCGCCGCGAACGACCTGGAGCTGTCCGCCGGCTCGGCGCTGCTGCGCGCGTTCGAGGCGGACAAGGCCGTCTACGAGTGCGTCTACGAGGCGCGGAACCGGCCGCACTGGTTGATGATCCCGCTGAGCTCGCTGTCCCGGCTGACGTCACGCGTTTGACGCACGCCCGCGACACCGGGCGACCCGCTCGGCAGGATGACGACGAAGGACCCGGAAGCACCCCAGGGACGGAGCCCATGAGCATCGACGACGCGCAGAACCAGCAGCCGGGTGGCGAGCCCGCTGACAAGGCGGAGCTGATGCGCCGGGTCGAGGAGAAGACCGAGTCCGTCCGGCGGGCCGCCGCGACCGACAGCGAGCCGGAACCGGCCGCCGATCCCGCGCCGGCCGGCCAGACCACCGGCAGGGCCGCCAAGAAGGCGCCCACCAAGCGGGCCGCCGACGCGGCTGCCGACAGCATGCAGGCCGACCTGGCAGCCGCCCCGGCGAAGAAGGCGGCCAAGCGAGCGGCGAGGAAGGCCGCGCCGGCGACCGCTGGTGCGGCGGGGGGATCCGGCACCGGCGAGGCCGAGGTGACCGCCGGCACGGTGCAGAAGGCGACCAAGCGCGCCGCGGCCAAGAAGACCGCGGCCGCCGGTGCCGACGCCCCGGCGAAGAAGGCCGGACGCAAGGCGGCCGCCACCAAGAAGGTCACCGCCACCCCCGTGGTCGCCCCCGCCCCGATCGCCCAGCCGGGTGCGCCCGCCGCGCCGTCCGCTCCGCAGCCGGAGCCGCCGAGCCCCGACCCGGCCGAGCCCAGCACGCCGCAGGCCCCGGCCTCCGGCGAGCACGCCGGCACCGGGGGCAGCTCCCCCGCCGAGACGGCGTCGGAGCCGGGCGACGAGCTGGCGCCGGACACCGTGCCCGTCGAGGCCCCGGCGGGGACGGGCGGGACCCCCACGGCAACCGGCCGGGCCGCCACGGGGACCAGCCGGGCCCCGGCTGCGCCCGGCGGGGGCGCCGCCCCGGCGGCGTCCGGGCCGGACGTCACGACCGCCGACCTGGCCACGGCCGAGGTCCCCGACCTGCCGTCGGCACCCGCGGGCGCGCCCGACCCCGGATCAGCCGCGTTGGTCGAGGCGCTCCCCGCAGGGCAGGCGCCGGTGAGCACGTCGGTCCCGGCCGAGGCCACCCCCCAGGCGCGGGAGGTCGATGCGCAGGCGCTGCGCGCCGTCGTCGAGGGCTGGTCGCACGACCCGCACTCGGTGCTGGGCGCGCACCGGCTGTCCCGCGGCTGGGCGGTGCGCACGCTGCGGCCGGACGCCGTCCAGGTCGTCGTCGTCGACCAGGACGGGACCCGGTACGACGCGGAGCAGATCCACGACGGCGGGGTCCACGAGGCGCTGCTGCCCAACCAGCCGGGCGACTACCGGATCGAGGTCGCCTACCCGAACGGGCAGGGCGGCACCGACACCTTCCTCGTCGACGACCCCTACCGCTGGCTGCCCACCCTCGGCTCGCTCGACCAGCACCTCATCCGCGAGGGCCGGCACGAGCAGCTGTGGACGGTGCTCGGCTCGCACGTCCGCGGCTACGACACCCCGAGCGGCCGGGTGGACGGCGTCTCCTTCGCCGTCTGGGCGCCCAACGCGCGCGGGGTGAAGGTCACCGGCGACTTCGACTACTGGGAGGCCCGCGCCTACCCGATGCGGTCGCTGGGCTCCTCCGGTGTCTGGGAGGTCTTCGTCCCCGGCGTCCAGGAGGGCAGCCGCTACCGGTACCACGTGCTCGGCGCCGACGGGCACTGGCGGGTCAAGAGCGACCCGATGGCGTTCGCCACGGAGGTGCCGCCGGCCAACGCGTCGGTGGTCACCGCCTCCCGGTACGAGTGGGGCGACGAGGAGTGGCTCGCCTCGCGCGCGGAGGCCGGCTGGCACGAACGGCCGGTGAGCATCTACGAGGTGCACGCCGGCTCCTGGCGGCAGGGCCTGAGCTACCGCCAGCTCGCCGACGAGCTGGTCGACTACGTCGTCGACGCGGGGTTCACCCACCTGGAGTTCATGCCGGTGGCCGAGCACCCCTTCGGCGGGTCGTGGGGCTACCAGGTCACCTCCTACTACGCCCCGACGTCGCGCTTCGGCTCCCCCGACGACTTCCGCTACCTGGTGGACAAGGCCCACCGGGCCGGACTCGGCGTGATCATCGACTGGGTGCCGGCGCACTTCCCCAAGGACGAGTGGGCCCTCGGCCGGTTCGACGGCACCGCGCTCTACGAGCACGCCGACCCGCGCCGCGGTGAGCAGCCCGACTGGGGCACGTTCGTCTTCGACTTCGGGCGCAGCGAGGTGCGCAACTTCCTGGTGGCCAACGCCCTGTACTGGTGCCAGGAGTTCCACGTCGACGGCCTCCGGGTCGACGCGGTGGCCTCGATGCTCTACCTGGACTACTCGCGCGCCGAGGGCCAGTGGACGCCGAACCAGTACGGCGGCCGGGAGAACCTCGACGCCGTCGCGTTCCTGCAGGAGATGAACGCGACCGTCTACAAGTCGGTCCCCGGCGTGGTCACCATCGCCGAGGAGTCGACCGCGTGGCCCGGCGTAACCCGGCCCACCTACCTCGGCGGCCTGGGCTTCGGCTTCAAGTGGAACATGGGCTGGATGCACGACTCGCTGGACTACATCGCCCGGCCGTCGGTGTACCGCAGCTACCACCACAACCAGCTCACCTTCTCGCTGGTCTACGCGTACTCCGAGAACTACATGCTGCCGATCAGCCACGACGAGGTCGTGTACGGCAAGGGCTCGCTGCTGCGGAAGATGCCCGGCGACCGGTGGCAGCAGCTGGCCAACCTGCGGGCCTACCTGGGCTACATGTGGGCGCACCCGGGCAAGCAGCTGCTGTTCATGGGCTCGGAGTTCGGCCAGCTGTCGGAGTGGGCGGAGAGCCGCTCGCTGGACTGGTGGCACCTCGACGACCCGGCGCACCGCGGCGTGCTCGACCTGGTGCGCGACCTCAACCGGGTGTACCGGGAGAACGAGGCGCTGTACTCGCAGGACGTCGACCCCGCCGGTTTCCAGTGGATCGACGCGAACGACGCCCAGGGCAACACGCTGTCCTTCGTGCGCTACGGCAAGAACGGGCAGGTGCTGGCCTGCATCGCGAACTTCGCCGGCACCCCGCACCACCACTACCGGGTCGGCCTGCCGCGCGGGGGCCGCTGGCGCGAGGTGGTCAACACCGACGCCGGGGGCTACGGCGGCTCCGGGGTGGGCAACCTGGGCGGCGTCGACGCGGTGGCGCAGACGTGGCACGGGCAGCCGTTCTCGGCCGAGCTCACCGTGCCGCCCCTCGCGACGGTCTGGTTCGTCCACGAGGGCCCCGAGCCCGAGCGGGCGGGCGCCGGCGACGCTCAGCTCGCCGCGGCGGCGGAGGCCTCGGGTGCCGCCGAGGGCCGGGGCCCTGTCGAGGACCAGATCCCCCCGCAGGACTGACCGCCGTCCGGGGCTGCGGCGACGGCTGTCGAGCCGTCGCCGCAGCCCAGCCGGTCGGGCAGGATGGACCTCCGCCGCGTCCCCGCCGACCCGACCGATCGGGAGCCCATGTCCGCCTCGTCCCGCCTCGCCGCCGCCGTCGTCGGGTCGGTGCTGGGCACCTCGGCGCTGAGCGGGTGCGCGGTCACCCTGATCGAGGGCACCGCCAGCCCGGCGCCGGGCGCCGGCGGGGTGGTCGCCGTCGAGGAGTTCCCGATCATCGGGGCCGGCGACGGGGAGATCGACCAGTTGGCCCGCAACGCGCTGGCCGACCTCAACACCTACTGGGCCGAGCAGTTCCCCTCCGTCTTCGGGCAGGACTTCACCCCGCTGACCGGCGGCTACTACTCGGTCGACCCGAACGACATCGACCCCGGGCAGTACCCCAACGGGCAGATCGGGTGCGGGGAGCCGCCGGAGGCGGTGACCCAGAACGCCTTCTACTGCAGCCCGAGCGGCGAGTACCCGAACGGCGACGCGATCCAGTACGACCGCGACTTCCTGGCCGAGCTGGCCTCCGGGTACGGGAGGTTCATCCCCGCCCTGGTGATGGCGCACGAGTTCGGGCACGCCGTGCAGGGCCGGGTCGGCTACCCGGTGCCCGCGTCGATCGTGATCGAGACCCAGGCCGACTGCTTCGCCGGGGCGTGGACCGCGTGGGTCGCCGACGGCAACGCACCGCACAACTCCATCCGGCCGGCCGAGCTCGACGACGTGCTCCGCGGCTACCTGCTGCTGCGCGACCCGGTGGGGACCGGTGTCGGCGAGGCCGAGGCGCACGGCTCCTACTTCGACCGGGTGTCGGCGTTCCAGGAGGGGTTCGACGACGGACCCACGGCCTGCCGTGACCAGTTCACCGCCGACCGGCCGTTCACCCAGCGCGGGTTCTCCGACGCCGACCTGCTGACCGGCGGCGACGCCCCGTACGGCCAGACCGTCGGGACCTTCGCCCCGCAGGGGCTGTCGGAGTTCTGGACCAGCGTGTTCGACCAGCTGGGCGAGACCTTCCAGCCCCCGCAGCTCGAGCCGTTCGACCGGCGGGCGCCGACCTGCGGCGGCCAGGCGCCGGACACCGACCTGGTCTACTGCGCGGCCGACGGCGCCGTGGGCTTCGACGAGGACGAGCTGACCCAGCCGCTGTACGAGGCCGAGGAGGGTGGCGACTACGCCGTCCTGACCGCGATCTCGATCCCGTACGCGCTGGCCGCACGCGACCAGCTGGGGCTGTCGACCGACGACCAGGCGGCCGTCCGCTCCGCCGTCTGCCTGACCGGCGCGTTCACCGCCTTCGTCCTCAACGGGAGCAGCCAGGTGCTGTCCATCTCCCCCGGCGACGTCGACGAGAGCGTGTCGTTCCTGCTCGAGTACAGCGACGACCCGGAGGCCTTCGCCGAGGCGGACATGACCGGCTTCCAGCTGGTCGACGTCTTCCGCAGCGGGGTCTTCCAGGGCCCCGCCGCCTGCGACGTCGGCGTCTAGAACAGCGCGGCGCTCAGCGCCCGGCGAGCGGCCCCCACCCGCGGGTCCTCGTCGCCCACCACGCCGAGCAGCTCGACGAGGTGCTTGCGCGCCATGTCGCGGTCCTCCCCCGACGTGCGCCGGACGACGTCGAGCAGCCGCTCGAAGGCCAGCTCCACGTTGCCGGTGCCCAGCAGGAAGTCCGCGGCCCGGTTCTGCGCCGCCACGTCGTCGGGCGCCGCGTCGGCCGCGGCGAGCGCGTCGGGGCCGGCCTCCTCGGCCCGCCGGAACAGCTGCACCTGACGCAGCGCCAGGCCCGCCACCGGGTGGCCGGGCTCGATGTCCAGGATCGCCTGGTAGGCCTGCTCGGCGGCGGCGAGGTCGCCGCGGTCCAGCGCGGCCTCGGCGGCGTCCAGCCGGGGGTCCTCCGGCTCCGGCGCCAAGTCCTCGGCGCCGCCGGGGACGGCTCCCCCGGTCGTGGCGGCGACCAGCTCGGTGACGAACTGGCGGGCCTGCTCCTCGGGGATCGCGCCGGTGAACTCGGCGACCAGCTGCCCCTGCCACACCGCCTTCACCGCGGGGATGCCCTGCACCCGCAGGCCCTGCGCGAGCGCCGGGTTGGCGTCGACGTCGACCTTCGCCAGCACCCAGGAGCCGCCGCCCTCGTCGGCCAGCCGCTCCAGCACCGGGGAGAGCTGCTTGCACGGACCGCACCACTCGGCCCACAGGTCCAGCACCACGGGCACCTGGAAGGAGCGGTCGAGCACCTCGGTCTGGAAGGTCGCCTCGGTGACGTCGACGACCGCGCTGCCCGGTTGACCCGCGGGCGCGGCGGTGCTCGGCGGCGGGGCGGTCTGCGCGCGGGCGGCGGCCTCGCTGCGCGCCTTGACCGCGGCGAGGTCGACCGCGCCGGCCAGCGAGGCCGCCAGGCGAGCCTGCTGCGCCTGCGCGCGCGGGTCGGGACGAGCGGGACGGTTCGGCTGCATGGCAGCGATCATCCCACTGCTCCCATGGTCGCCCTACCGGGCTCCACCGCGACCAGGTGCCGTGCCCCTGCTGCACCGAGCCGTTACCCGTGCTCCCGGCGGGAGCCTCCGGCCCGCGCCGGGATCGCGGACCGCCCTTCCGGGCGGGTTCTCCGTACTCGTCCCCGGCTCAGCCATGGGTACTTCTCAAAATCTTGCTTGCTCCGTGTAGGTGCCCCACTCGGCGCGGAGTGCGTCGCAGATCTCGCCGAGCGTGGCCTCGGCGCGGGCGGCGTCGAGCATCGCGGGCACCAGGTTGTCCTCGGTCCGGGACACCTCGACCATCCGGGCGACCGCGGCCCGTGCGGCGGCGTCGTCCCGCTGCTCCCGCCGCCGGCCGAGCTCGGCCCGCTGGTCCAGCTCGACCTGGTGGCCGACCCGCAGGATCTCGAGGTGGTCGTCGGTGTCCACCGAGCCGGTCAGGGTGTTCACCCCGACGACCCGCTTCTCCCCCTTCTCCAGCGCCCGCTGGTAGGCGAACGCCGCCTCGGCGATCTCGCCGGTGAACCACCCGTCCTCGATGCCCCGCAGGATCCCGCTGGTCATCGAGCCGTCCGAGCCCATGTCCCGGATCCGGGCGAACACCTCCTCCGCCTGGCGCTCCAGCTCGTCGGTCAGCGCCTCGACGTACCAGGAGCCGCCCAGCGGGTCGGCCACGTTCATCACCCCGGTCTCCTCGGCGATCACCTGCTGCGTGCGCAACGCGATCTGCGCGGCCTTCGCGCTGGGGAGCGCGAGCACCTCGTCCAGGGCGTTGGTGTGCAGGGAGTTGGTGCCGCCCAGCACCGCGGCCAGCGCCTCGACCGCCGTCCGGACGACGTTGTTGTCCGGCTGCTGCGCGGTGAGGGAGACCCCGGCGGTCTGGGTGTGGAACCGCAGCTGCTGGGCCTTCTCCGTCCGCGCGCCGTACACGTCGCGCAGCCAGCGCGCCCAGATCCGCCGGGCGGCGCGGAACTTGGCGATCTCCTCGAAGAAGTCGATGTGCGCGTCGAAGAAGAACGACAGGCCGGGCGCGAAGACGTCGACGTCCAGGCCCCGGGACAGCCCGAGCTCCACGTAGGCGAACCCGTCGGCCAGCGTGTAGGCGAGCTCCTGCGCGGCGGTCGAGCCGGCCTCCCGGATGTGGTACCCGGACACCGAGATCGGCTTGTACGCCGGGATCCGCTCAGCGCAGTACTGCATGAGGTCGCCGATGAGGCGCAGGTGGGGCTCGGGGGCGAACAGCCACTCCTTCTGCGCGATGTACTCCTTGAAGATGTCGGTCTGCAGGGTGCCGTTGAGCTTCCCGACGTCAGCGCCCTGGCGCTCGGCCGCGACCAGGTACATGCAGAAGACCGGGACGGCCGGCCCGCTGATCGTCATCGACGTCGTCGTCCGCTCCAGCGGGATGCCCTCGAAGAGCACGTCCATGTCCGCCGCGGAGTCCACCGCCACCCCGCAGTGGCCCACCTCACCCAGCGCGCGGGGGTCGTCGGAGTCCCGGCCCATCAGGGTCGGCATGTCGAAGGCGACCGACAGCCCGCCGCCGCCGGCGTCGAGCAGCGACCGGAAGCGCTCGTTGGTCTGCCGGGCGTTGCCGAAGCCTGCGAACTGGCGGATCGTCCAGGCCCGGCCGCGGTAGCCGGTGGCGTACAGCCCGCGGGTGAAGGGGAACTCCCCCGGCCAGCCGATCCGCTCGAAGCCGGGGACGGCGCGCTCGTCGGCGGGGCCGTAGGCAGGTTCGACCGGGAGCCCGGACAGGGTGGTGAAGTCGGCGTCCCGCACCTTCCCGGCGGCCAGGGCCGCGTCGTAGCGCTGCTGCCAGCGGCGGCGGGCGTCGTTGCCCGGGACCTCGGTCATGCCCGAGATGCTAGGACGTCCTACTAGTTCTCACCAGCGCTCGCCGGCGAGTCGGCGTCGGCCACGTCGCCGGCCCCCAGCCGCACGCGGCGGAGCAGCTCGAACAGGGTGTCGAGATCGTCCTCGGGCAGGGTGCCCAGCCCGAAGTCCTGGCTGGTCAGCGCCTCGGTCGCCAGCTCGACGACGGCGCGGCCCCGGTCGGTGATCGCGGCCAGCACACCGCGGCCGTCCAGCGGGTTCGGCAGGCGCTCGACGTACCCGGCGGCCACCAGCCGCTCGATCGCGTTGGTGACGCTGGTGGGGTGCACCATCAGCCGGCTGCCGATGACCTTGAGCGGCAGCCGGCCGGTGCGCGAGAAGGTGAGCAGCACCAGCACCTCGTAGCGGGCGAAGGTGAGCTGGTGCGGTCGCAACGACTCGTCGAAGCGGGCCAGCAGGATCTGCTGCACCCGGAACACCGAGGTGGCCGCCCGCATCGACGCGGCGGGGCCGAACCGCTCCTCCCACGTCTGCGCGGCGCGCTCGATCGGGTCGAAGGGCAGCCCCAGCGGTCGCACCATGGCGCAGAGGCTAGTGGCCGGTCGGCGCGGCCCTGACCGCGCCGAGATGCGCCGCACCGAGGCGGCCGCGGCCCGGCCTCAGGGCGCGGGCGTGAGGCGCGGAGCCCGGCGGATGCCGAACACCTCCCGCAGCGCGACCTGCGCGGCGTTGTCCCCGCAGGCGCCGTGCACCGCCGGCCCCGGCGGGGTCGCGGCCCCGGCCAGGTAGGTGCCGCGGATCGGCGTCGAGTAGGTGTTCCACCGCGGCACCGGGCGGGCCAGCATCTGCCTCAGCGACGCCTCGCCGTTGGAGATGTCCCCGCCGACGTCGTTGGGGTTCCAGTGCTGCATCTCCCCGGCGTGCATGGTGTACCGGGCCAGCACGGTGTCCCGGAAGCCGGGGGCGAAGCGCTCGACCTGGTCCTCGATCGCCTCGGTCATGTCCACGGTCGATCCGTGCGGCACGTGCACGTACGCCCAGAACACGTGGCCGCCGGCGGGGGCGCGCGACGGGTCCACCACCGTCGGCTGGACGGCGAGCACGTACGGCGCCTCGGAGATCCGCCCGTGCGCCGGGGCCGACTCCCCCGCGATGGTCTCCTCCATCGTCCCGGCCAGGTGCACCGTGCCGGCCCGCCGGACGTCGGGGTTGGCCCACGGCACCGGCTCGGACAGCGCCCAGTCGATCTTGAAGACGCCGGGGCCGTGCTTGTACCGCCGCACCCAGCGCCGGTAGCCGTCGGGCAGCCGGTTGCCGGCCATGGCCACGAAGGCACCCGGCGAGGTGTTGAGCAGCACCGCGGGGACGCCGTCGAACTCGCGCAGGTCGGTCACCTCGTGGCCGGTGACGAGCTCGCCGCCCTGCTGCTCCAGCGCCGTCACCATCGCGTCGGCCACCGCCTGGGAGCCGCCCTCGACCAGCGGCCAGCCCTGGTGGTGGGACAGCATGCCGAGGAACATGCCCAGCGCCGCGGTGAGCGGGCGGGTCAGGTCGAGCATCCCGTGCGCCGCCGCCCCGGTGACCAGGGCCTTGGCCGCGTCATCGGTGAAGTACCGCTCGGCCAGGAACCTGATGTTAGGGAGCCCCTGCAGGCCGAAGCGGGTGATGGCCGGCGCACCGCGCAGGGGCACGCGGCGGAACGCGGAGGTCAGGAAGAAGTCGACGATCTCGTCCGCGGAGCGCAGCAGCGGACCGAACAGCCGGCGGTAGCTGTCCGCGTCCCGCCCCAGGCCGTCGGCGGTCCGGTCCAGGTCGGAGAAGGAGAGCGCGGCGCGGCCGCCGTCCAGCGGGTGGGCGAAGTTGATCTCCGGCTGCAGCAACCGGACGCCCCGGGAGGACAGGTCGAACTCCCGGAAGAACGGCGCGGTGGCAGCCATCGGGTGCACCGTGGAGCAGATGTCGTGCCGGTAGCCGGGCAGCGTCACCTCCTCGGTGCGCAGCCCACCCCCGGCCTGCTCGCCGCGCTCGACCACGCGCACCCTCAGGCCGGCGGCGGCCAGCCGCAGCGCTGCGGCCAGCCCGTTCGGGCCGGCTCCGACGACGACGGCGTCCGGGGTCCCGTTCACCCCGCCATCCTGCCCGTCGGGGACTGGAGCTGCGCGACCAGCTCGTCCGCCGCGCGGTACGGGTCGGTCTCCCCGGCGACCACCCGGCCCGCCAGCGCCTCCAGCGCCGCGGACCCGCCCAGCTCGCCCATCCGCTCGCGCAGGCCGGCGACCGCGATCGCCTCCACCTCCCGGGCGGCCCGCTCCAGCCGGCGCCGGTCCCCCTCGCCGGAGGACGCCAGCCAGTCGGCGTGCTCGTCGATCCGGGTGAGCACCTCGTCCACCCCGCTGTCGACGTCGCGCGAGGCGACGGTCCTGACGACGGGCGGGCGCCAGGCGCCGGGCCGGGTGTGCCGCCCGCCGAGGGAGAGCATCGACCGCAGGTCGCGCACGGTCTGGTCCGCGCCGTCCCGGTCGGCCTTGTTCACCACGAAGACGTCGGCGACCTCGAGGATCCCGGCCTTCGCCGCCTGGATCCCGTCGCCCATCCCCGGCGCGAGCAGCACCAGCGTGGTGTCGGCGAGCGAGGCCACCTCCAGCTCGGACTGCCCGACCCCCACCGTCTCGACCAGCACCACGTCGCAGCCGGCGGCGTCGAGGACCCGCAGCGCCTGCGGGGTCGCCCAGGCGAGCCCGCCGAGGTGCCCGCGGGAGGCCATCGAGCGGATGAAGACGCCCGGGTCGCCGGCGTGGTCCTGCATCCGCACCCGGTCGCCGAGCAGCGCACCGCCGGAGAAGGGGGACGACGGGTCGACGGCGAGCACTCCGACCCGCTGCCCGCGGGCCCGGACGGCGCGGACGAGGGCGGTCGTCGTCGTCGACTTCCCGACCCCCGGCGGCCCGGTGAGGCCGATGACCCGGGCCGAGCCGGTGTACGGCGCGAGCGCGGCGGCCACGTCGCGCAGCAACGGGCTGGCGTCCTCGACCAGCGAGATCAGCCGGGCCACCGAGCGCGCGTCGCCCGCGCGGGCGCGCTCGACCAGCGTGGGCAGGTCGGCCGCCCGCCGTCCCCGCCGTCCGGTGGCCGGGGACGTGGGCTGCTCGGCCCCGCCCGTCACACCCCGGCGGGCACGTGCAGGACCAGGGCGTCGCCCTGGCCCCCGCCACCGCAGAGCGCCGCCGCCCCGACCCCGCCGCCGCGGCGGCGCAGCTCCAGGACGAGGTCGAGCACGATGCGGGCGCCGCTCATGCCGACCGGGTGGCCCAGCGCGATCGCGCCACCGTTGGGGTTCACCTTCTCCGGGTCGATGCCGAGCTCGCGGGTGGAGACGATGGCGACCGCGGCGAAGGCCTCGTTGAGCTCGACGAGGTCCAGGTCGGCGGGGTCGATGCCCTCGCGGGCGCAGGCCTTCGCGATCGCCCGCGACGGCTGGGTCTGCAGCGTCGCGTCGGGTCCGGCGACGACCCCGTGCGCGCCGATCTCGGCGAGCACCGTGCAGCCGAGCTCAGCGGCCTTCGCCGCGGACATGACCACGACCGCGCAGGCGCCGTCGGAGATCTGGGAGGCGGTGCCGGCGGTGATCGTGCCGTCCGCCGCGAACGCCGGCTTGAGCCGGGCCAGGGTCTCGACCGTGGTGTCGGGGCGGATGCCCTCGTCCTCGCGGAACTCGATCGGGTCGCCCTTGCGCTGCGGGATGAGGACCGGGGTGATCTCCTCGTCGAAGACCCCGTCCTTGGCCGCGCGGGCCGCCTTCTGGTGGCTCTCCGCGGCGTACGCGTCCTGCTCCTCACGGGTCAGCCCGTACTGCCCGTTGGACCGCTCGGTGAGCTCGCCCATGGCGATCTGGTCGAAGCTGTCCGACAGCGCGTCGTGCGCCATGGAGTCGATCAGGGTCGCGTCGCCGTACTTGGTCCCGGTGCGCGAGGTGGCCAGCAGGTGGGGCGCCTGGGTCATCGACTCCATGCCGCCGGCGACGACGACGTCGAACTCCCCGGCGCGGATGAGCTGGTCGGCGAGCGCGATGGCGTCGATGCCGGACAGGCAGACCTTGTTCAGCGTGAAGGACGGCACCGACATGGGGATGCCGCCGGCGACCGCGGCGGGGCGGGCCGGGTTCTGGCCCGCACCGGCCTGGATGACCTGACCCATGATCACGTAGTCGACCTGGTCGCCGGAGACGCCGGCCCGCTCGAGGGCGGCCTTGATCGCCACGCCGCCGAGGTCGGCGGCGGAGAAGTCCTTGAGCGAGCCGAGCAGGCGGCCCATCGGCGTGCGGGCGCCTCCGACGATCACGGATCGGGGCTGGGTGGGCTGGCTCATCTGGTTCTCCACTTGTTCCGGTCGCCGAGGTCGGCGGCCGTTCGGCACGACGCCGCGTGGACACCGGGTGGCGGCACGGGCACGTCCAGGATAGGACGGGCAGGATCGGAGGGGTGACCGACGACGCCCGCGGAGCCCTGCCCGCCGACCTCTTCACCACCATCGACCACGTGGGCATCGCCGTGCCCGACCTGCGTGAGGCGATCGCCTTCTACGAGCTGGCCTTCGGGATCACCTCGGTGCACGAGGAGCTGAACGAGGAGCAGGGCGTGCACGAGGCGATGCTGGCCGTGGGGGACGGCGAGACCCGCGTGCAGCTGCTCGCCCCGCTCACCCCGGAGTCGACCATCGCCAAGTTCATCGGCCGCTCCGGCCCGGGGCTCCAGCAGCTCGCCTTCCGGGTGACCGACGTGGAGGCGGTCAGCCAGACCCTGCGCGACCGCGGGCTCCGGCTGCTCTACGACGTCCCGCGCCGCGGCACCGGCGGCAGCCGGGTCAACTTCGTGCACCCCAAGGACGTCGGCGGCGTGCTGGTGGAGATCGTCGAGCCGGCTCCCGACCACTGACCCGCCTCCGGGGGTCCGCGGGGGGACGCCGGGACCGGATGCCCCGGCTCCGTGCTCTCTGGGAGGATGAGGTACATGAGTGACCCCCGTGACGACCTGTTCCGCGACGGCGGCTCCTTCGACGTGGTGCGGAAGGGGTACGACCGGGAGCAGGTGCACGAGACGCTGGCCGGGCTGGACGCCGACCTGCGGGTCGCCCTGGCCGACCGGGACGCCGCCGTCGCCCGGTCCGCCGACCTCGCCCGGCAGCTGCAGGCCCTGCACGGGGAGGTGGAGCAGCTGCGCCGCCGGGCGGCCAGCGCCAGCGCCCCGACCTTCGAGAACATGGGCGAGCGGATCTCCAACATGCTGCGCCTCGCCGAGGAGGAGGCCGCGGAGATCCGCCGGGCCGCCGAGGAGCAGGCCGCCCAGCTGCAGGCGGCCGTGGCCGCCGAGGCCGAGGCGGTGCGGGAGCGGCTCGCCGGCGAGGAGCGGGCGCTCGGCGAGCGGGCCGCCGCCAGCCGGGCCGAGGCCGAGCGGCTGGTGGGCGAGGCCCGTCAGCACGCCGAGCAGGTCGCGGCCAAGGCGCAGGCGCGGGCCGACGAGCTGGTGACGAAGGCCCAGGAGCGGGTCACCCGGCTCGACGCGGACTCCGCGGCCCGGCGGACCAAGGCGGAGGAGGACTTCGAGATCGCCCAGCGGGTCCGCCGCACGGAGACCGCCCGGGTGGAGGAGGAGCGCGAGCGCGCGTCGGTCGCCGCGGCCCAGCAGCGCGTGGCCGCGGCCGACGAGCACGCCCGCCGGATGGTCGCCGAGGCCGAGGCGTCGGCGGCCGCGGTCCGCGCGGTCCGCGACGACCTCGCCCGCCGGCTGGGCGACGTCCGCACCCTCCTCGGGCGGCTGCCGGACCTGTCCGACGCCGGCCCGGACGGCGCGGCCCCGGCTCCGGCCCCGGCTCCGGCGCGGGCGCAGGGCCCCGCCCAGCCCGCCGAGCACCCCGCCACGCAGACCCAGGCGGTGCCCGCCCAGTCGGCCGCCCAGCCGCAGGCCGTCCGCCCCCAGCCCGGTCCCGCCCAGCCCGGTCCCGCCCAGCCCGGTCCCGCCCAGCCCGCTCCGGTGGGGGCGACCGCGGCGGGGGCCGCGCCGACCCAGCCGGCCGCTCCGCAGGCCCGGCCGGCGACCGCCCCCCAGGCCGCCGCCCCGCAGGCCGCCGTGCCGCAGCAGGCGAACGGGTCGGCGCCGCAGCCCGCCGGTCGCCCGGCACCGGTCGAGGGGCCGGCCACCTCCACCGAGAACCGGGCGATCAGCGTGCAGCCGACCAGCCGGCAGACCCCGCCGGTCCCCTCCCGCGGCCCCGCCACCGCGGTCGAGCAGGCCGGCCCCGAACGGGGCTGAGCGCCGGCCCCTCGACCCGCGCGCCCACCAGGGTCGAACCGCCGCCGCCGCGGTGGCCGTCCGGTAGCCGTCGCCGGCCGGACTGCCGGGAGGAGCACCGTCCGTGTCGGACCCGACCCCGGTGACCTCCCCCCGGCCAGCGGCGGCGGGTCCCGCCCGCGCGCCGCGGCACCGGGCGACCGCCCGGCTCCCGGTCGCCACCCTGCTGGCCCCCCTCGTGGCGCTGGTGCTCGTCGCGCTGGCCGGCGCCCGGGGGCTCGGCGGGTCCCGCCGGCCCGGCGACGGTGCGCTCACCGCCCCGGCGTACGCCCTGCTGCGCGGCGATCCCGCGCCCGGCGCCCTGTCCCCGGAGGGGCTCGGCGGCGTGCACACCGCGGTCGCCGCCTCGCTGACCCGGGCGTTCGTGCGGCACGAGACGCTCGCCGGTGCCCAGCGTGAGCTGCTGTGGGTCGTCCTGGTGGTCAGCGCGGTGCTGCTGTGGCGCACCGCCCGCCGGCTCGGCGTGCCCGACGGGGCGGCCGCGGTCGGCGTGCTCGTGCTCGGCGGGGTCTCGGTGGCGACCGGGCTCTCCACGAGCGGCACGCCGGCGGCGCTCGCCGTCCCGTGGCTGCTGGCCGCCGCCCTGCTCCTCGCCCGCGCCCGCATGCAGCGGGCGGCCACCGGGGGCGCGGTCCTCGCCGCCGTCCTGGCCGTGCTGCTCGCGCCGGACAGCCTGCTGCTGATCGGCGCGGCCGCCGCGGCGGCGCTGGTCGGTGACGACCGCGGCCGCCGGGCCGGGTGGGCGCGGACGGTGCTGCTCGTCGCCGTCCCGCTGCTCGCCGGGGTCCGTCTCCTCCTGCCGGCCTGGGCGCCGGAGCCGCCCGGACCGGACTGGTCGGGCGCGGCCCCCGTGCTGCTGTCCGTCACGTTCCTCGGGACCGCCGCCCTGGCCGGCTGGCTGCTGCCGGGGTTCCGGCCGGTCGCCGTCGCCCTCGCCGTGCTGACCCTGCTCTCCGTGGCGCCGCCGACCGGCCGGCTGGCCGGTGCCGTGCTCGGGCTCCCCGTCGCGGCGCTGCTGATCGCCGCGCTGGCGGCCGCGGCCGCCGAGCGGCTGGCGGCACGGGCCGGACCCCGCGGGCGGGTCGCGCCCGCCACCGGCACGGCCGCCCTGCTCCTGCTCGTGGTGCCGGCCGTCGCCGGGCTCGTGACCGCGCCCGGCGGCGACCTGGGCGCGCGTGCCGACGCCGGGCTGGTCGGCTGGGCCCGCGACCAGCTGCCGGCTGGGACGACGCTGCGCACGGACCGGCAGCTGGCCGCCGAGCTCCTGCACGCCGGCGGCGATCCCACCCGGCTGACCACCGGGGCCCGGCCGGTGCCGGGCGAGGGGGCGGGGACCGTGCTGGGCGTGGTCCGGGGCCCCGGGGACGGCTCCGTCGTCGCCCGGTTCCCCGGGGACGGCGACCCGGGGCTGAGCGTGACCGCCCCCCAGCCGGACCGGGTGAGCACCGCCCAGCGGCAGGCGCGGCAGGACCTGGCCGCCGCGTTGCGGGCCGGGGTGGCGTCGGTCCCCGAGGAGGCCGCCGACGTGCTGGCCGCCGGGGACGTCGACCCGCGGCTGCTCACCCTGCTCGCCGGCATCTCCTCCCGCTTCGGCCTCGGGCTGGCCGGCCTTCCCCCGGTCCCCGGCGAGGTGCCCGGCACGCTGGTCCGGCAGGCGGTCATCGCCTCCGTCGGCGGCAGCCCGGTGCCCGCCGACGGCGCGGCGACGGCGCGGCTGCAGTCCTGGCTGGACGCACAGCGCGAGCCGTTCGCCCCGGACCGGGTGGAGCGCGTCGACGGCGGCGTCCTGGTCGCCTACCGCCTGGTCGCGGACCCCGATGGCCTCGTCTCCCCGGCCGGGGGAGGATGACCTCGGCGGGTGCACACGGTCACCGACCGGTCCACGGGAGGGCACCCCGCCGCGGAGGAGAGCACATGTCGCGGCTGTTCCGAGCGTCGTTGCTCGCCCTGGTGTCCGCAGCGCTGTGCGTGCCGGCGCACTCGCCCGCGGCCGCCGCGGAGGAGACCGCGGAGACCGGGCTGCTGCGGATGATGCACCTCTCCCCCGACACCCCGGCCGTTGACGCCGCGATCGACTCGGTGTCCGACCCGGGGGTGGGGGTGGTCCTGCCCGCCGTCGGCTACGGCGACGTCTCGCCCTACCAGCTGCTCCCGCCGGGCACCTACACGGTGAGCGTCCGCGCGCCCGGCGCCGATCCGGCGACCCCGCCGGCGCTGGCCACCACCGTGACCGTCGCGGCGGGCGCCGCCACCACCATCGCCGGTGTGGGCTCCTTCGCGGAGCTGCAGTTCGCGGTGCTCCCCGACGACCTGACCCTGCCGCCGGCCGGCCAGTCCCGGGTCCGGGTGGTCAACGCGACGTCGGCCGGCTCGCCGCTGGACCTCGCCCTCGACGGCGGGCCCGCGCTGGCGACCGGCCTGGCGCCCGCCGGCCACACCGGGTACGTCGACGTGCCGGGCGGACCGGGCAGGCTCAGCGTCACCCCGGCGTCCGGGACCCCCACCGGCCTCCCGGTCGACCTCGCCGCCGGGTCGGTCCACACCGTCCTGGTGCTCGACCGCGAGGGCGGCGGGCTGGAGGTCACCACCTTGCTGGACGCCGCCAGCCCGGGCATGGTGCCGGTCGGCGGGGTCGAGGCCGGCGCCGGTGGCGCCGCCGCGAGCGGCCCGCCCCCCGGGCTGCTGGCGCTGTCCGTCCTCGCCCTCGCCGCCCTGGTCGTCCCGCTCCGCGCCCGGTTCGCTCCCCGGGCCGGCACGCGGTACGCGGCGCGCTGACCGGCCGCCCGCCGGTGGGGCGGCACCGCCGACCGGTGCGCCGGGTGCGCCCCCGGGTGCGCTGGGCGTTCGCCCTGCTCGCCGCGACGGGCGGCGCGGTCGCGTGGCTGTCCCCCGGCAGCGCCGCGCCGGCCGCGTCGACCGCGGCGCCCCCCGCGCCGACGGTCGTCGCGGCGGCGTCCGGGGCGGTGGCCGCGGTGGCGGCGCCGGTGCGGCTCACCGTCCCGGCGATCGGCGTGGACACCGCGCTGCCGGGGATCGGGGTGGACGACGCCGGCGCCCTGGTCCCCCCGGCCGATCCCGCGCTGGCCGGCTGGTTCACGGCCGGGCCGGCGCCGGGCGCCACCGGCCCGGCGGTGGTCGCCGGCCACGTCGACGACCGCACCGGCCCGGCGGTGTTCTTCCGGCTGGAGGAGCTGGTCCCCGGTGACCTGGTCACGGTGGCGCGCGCTGACGGGACGACGGTGCGGTTCACCGTGACCCGGGTGACCAGCTATCCGAAGCGCGCGTTCGGCACCGCGGAGGTCTACGGCCCCACGACCGGGCCGGAGCTGCGGCTGATCACCTGCGGGGGCGAGTTCGACCGCGACCGGCGCAGCTACGAGGACAACGTCGTGGTCTTCGCCCGCGTGGCCGGCTGAGCCGCCGGGGTCGGCGGCGTCACCGTCGGCGCCCCCGGGCCTGCCAGCAGGCCCGGTGCCAGTGGCGGCGCTGGCCGGTCGCCGACTCGGTGTCCCACGGGTCGAGGTCCGAGTCGCGGGCGTAGGCGGGCCAGGTGACCAGGTGCGGGGTGCCCGGCCGGATCTCCTGGTCGCAGCCCGGGCAGCGGTAGGTCTTGTCGTGGGCCGCGCCGGTCACCGGGCGCACCACCCAGTCGCCGTCCGCGGACTCCTCGACCGGTTGGGCCACCGGGAACGGGCGCCGTCCGGACGTCCGCCCGCGCCGGCCGGCCGGGATGGCCCCCGGCCGGTCGCCGCGGGAGCCGCCTCGCCGGGGCACGACTGTCGGTCCCGGCTCAGAACAGCCGGGCGGAGGGGTCGTCGGTGCCCTTGAGGACGGCGTAGTCGACGACCAGGCAGTCGATGCCCCGGTCACCGGCGAGCACCCGGGCCTGCGGCTTGATCTCCTGGGCGGCGAACACGCCCTTCACCGGTGCCAGCAGCGGGTCGCGGTTGAGCAGCTCCAGGTACCGGGTGAGCTGCTCGACGCCGTCGATCTCACCCCGGCGCTTGACCTCGACCGCCACCGTGGTGCCGTCGGCGTCCCGGCAGAGCAGGTCGACCGGCCCGATCGCGGTGGGGTACTCCCGGCGGACCAGCGACCAGCCGGCGCCGAAGGTCTCCACGTGCAGCGCGAGCAGCCGCTGGAGCTCGGCCTCGACGCCGTCCTTCTGCAGGCCCGGGTCGACGCCCAGCTCGTGCCGCGAGTCGTGCTCCACCGACTCGATCGTGATCACCAGCTGCTCGCCGGCCTTGTTGGTGACCGTCCAGGTGCCGGCGCCGTCCAGGAGCTCGTCCTTGAGGCTGCACGGCGGGGTCATCCAGTTCAGCGGCTTGTAGGCCCGGTCGTCGGCGTGGACGGACACCGAGCCGTCGGCCTTGACCAGCAGCAGCCGGGTGGCCGGCGGCAGGTGGGCGGTGAGCCGCCCGATGTAGTCGACGGAACAGCGGGCGATCACCAGGCGCACGGGGCCCGACGGTACCCGGACGCCCTGGAACCGGTGCCGCCAGCCGATCGTCGTAGGTCCGTGACGACCCGGGGGGCACGGACGGCGGCCGCGACGGCGCTGCTGCTCGTGCTGGCGGGCTGCGCCCGGCCCGGGGCGGACGGCGCGGACGGCGGGCCCTCCTCCGCCTCCCCGTACGGGCCGGACGACCTGGTGCTGCAGCTGTCCTGGACCGGCGGCTTCGTGACCCCGGAGATGCTGGCCGGGCGGCTGCCGCTGGTCAGCGTGTACGGCGACGGGCGGGTGATCAGCGAGGGCCCGGTGATCGCCATCCACCCCGCCCCCGCGCTGCCCAACCTGCAGGTACGGGAGATCGGCGGGTCCGCGGTCCAGGACCTCGTCGACCGGGCCCTGGAGGCCGGCGTCGGCGACACCACCGACCTGGGCACGCCGCCGGTGGCGGACCTGCCCTCCACCCGGTTCACCGTCTCCACCGGCCTCGAGACGATCCAGCGCGAGGTCTACGCGCTGACCGTGCCCGAGGACCAGCAGTCGGGCCTGACCGAGGAGCAGCTCGCCGCCCGCGCCGAGCTGCGGGCCTTCGCCGACGAGCTCACCGGGCTGTCCTACGAGACGACCCAGCCCTACGAGTTCACGACCCTGGCGGCGCTGGTCATGCCGTACACACCCCCCGAGGAGGAAGAGCTGGCCCAGCCGGACGTGCCCTGGCCCGGGCCGGCACTGCCCGGCGAGCCGTTCGAGCCGGCGCTCGGGCTGAGCTGCGTGGTCGCCGCCGGAGAGGACGCCTCGGCCGTGCGGACGGCGGCGCGCGCGGCCAACGCCCTCACGCCGTGGGTCGCACCGGACGGCGTCCGCTGGTCGCTGACGTTCCGCCCGATGCTGCCGCACGAGACCGGCTGCGCCGACCTCCGCACCGGCTGACCGCTAGTCCGTCCAGACCGGCGGGCGCTTCTCCAGGAACGACGCCATCCCCTCCCGGGCGCCGGGCAGCTGGCTGGCCGCGGCCATGACCTCGACCGCGATCCCGTAGGCGTCCCGCTCCGGACGGTCGAGCTGGGCGTACATCGTCTGCTTGCCCCATGCCTTGCTGGCCCGGGAGCCGCGGGTGGCCCGGCCCAGCAGGTCGCGGACCGCGGCGTCCAGCTCGTCGTCGGGCACGACCCGGTTGACCAGCCCCCAGTCCAGCGCCGTCCGGGCGTCGATGACGTCCCCGGTCAGCGCCAGCTCCATCGCCCGCTTGCGGCCCACGTTCCGGGCGATCGCCACCATCGGCGTGTGGCAGAACCAGCCGCCCTTGCCGCCGGGCGCGGCGAAGCCGGCCGACTCGGCGGCGACCGCGAGGTCGCAGGAGGCGACCAGCTGGCACCCGGCCGCCGTGGCCAGTGCGTGCACCCGGGCGAGCACCACCTGCGGCACCGACTGGATGGTCTCCATCAGCTCGGTGCACAGCGCCAGCAGGCTGCGCACCTCGGTCACCGGCCGGTCCCGGACGTCGCGGAAGTCGTGCCCGGCGCTGAACACGGGCCCCTCCCCCGCCAGCACGATCCCCGTCGCGTCGGTGCCGCCCGCCGCGGTGAACGCGGCGAGCAACTGCCGGAGGTGGTCGCGGGCGAGCGCGTTGCGCCGCGGGCCCCTGGTCATCGTGATGCAGATCGTGTCGCCGTCGCGGTCGACCCGCGGTGCGCCGTCCTCCTGCATCCCCCGAGCCCACCACGGCGGCGTCCCCGCGGCAACGGGTCCAGGCTCGAGGGGTGACCGTCCCCGAGCCCGTCAGCCCGACGCCCCCACGACCGGTGCGGCGCACCGTCTTCACCCAGGGCTGGCGGGACGTGACGTTCCTGCACTGGGCGGTCGACCCGGCCGTGGTGGCCCCGCTGCTGCCCGCCGGCACCCGGCCCGATGAGATCGGCGGCGCGACGTACGTCGGGCTCATCCCCTTCCGGATGCGCCGGATCGGCCTGCTGGGGGCACCGGGCATGCCCTGGGTCGGTTCGTTCGCCGAGACCAACGTGCGGCTGTACTCGGTCGACGAGCAGGGCCGGCGGGGCGTCGTCTTCCGGTCGCTGGAGGCGGAGCGGCTGCTGCCGGTGCTCGCGGCCCGGTGGGTCGCGCACCTGCCCTACCTGTGGTCCCGGATGCGGGTCGAGCGGGAGGGGGACCAGCTCACCTACCGGTCCGACCGGCGGTGGCCCGGCCCCCGGGGCACGGGAGGGACCGTCGTCGTCCGGGTCGGCGACCGGCTGCCCGAGCCCGGTCCGCTCGCCCGCTTCCTCACCAGCCGCTGGGGCCTGCACCAGAGGGCCGGAGGACGCCTCGCCTACTGGCCCAACGAGCACCCGGCCTGGCCGCTGCACGCAGCCGACCTGCTGGCCCTCGACGACGACCTGGTCGCGGCCGCCGGCCTCCCCGCCGTCGGCGGTGCTCCGGACAGCGTGCTGTTCTCCCCCGGCGTCGACGTCCGGTTCGGCCCCCGGGTGCGCTGACGGCAAGATCTCACCTGCACGCCCGACGACCCACGAGGAGCGCATCGATGGAGCCCGTCCGGTTCGGACTGGTGGGGTACGGCTTCGGCGGCCGGTACTTCCACGCACCCCTGCTGGCCGCCGCGCCCGAGTGCGCGCTGCTGGGCGTCGTGACGACGTCCCCGGAGCGCCGTGAGCTCATCGGCCGGGAGCACCCCGGTGCGGCGACCTTCGACTCGCTGGAGGCCCTCGCCGCGGCCGGCGCGGAGGCCGTGTCGATCTCCACGCCGGCGGGAACGCACACGGAGCTCACCGACCGGGCGCTGGACCTGGGGCTCGCGGTCGTGTGCGACAAGCCCTTCGCCCTCGACGCGGCCGCCGCCCGGGCCAGCGTCGAACGCGCCGAGCGGCTGGGCCTGCTGCTCGCGCCGTACCAGAACCGGCGGGTGGACTCGGACTTCCGCACCGTCCGGGCACTGGTCGAGGAGGGGCGGCTGGGCACGGTGACCCGCTTCGAGTCCCGGTTCGAGCGGTTCACCCCCGATCCGGGCCCGGTGCCCGCCGGCGGCGGCACCCTGCTGGACTTCGGCAGCCACCTGGTCGACCAGGCGCTGGTGCTGCTCGGCCCGGTCACCTCGGTCTACGCCGAGTGGCGGGTGCGCGAGAGCGGGCTGGACGACGACGTGTTCGTGGCGCTGACCCACGCGAGCGGCGCCCGCTCGCACCTGGCCGGCAGCTGGAGCGAGGGCGCGCCGGGGCTGCGCTTCCGGGTCACCGGGACCGCGGGCAGCTACGTGGTCGACGGCCCGATGGACGTCCAGGAGTCGATGCTGCTGGCCGGCGGGACCCCGGCGACGCTGGGCGAGGCCTGGGGGGCCGAGCCCGAGGAGCGCTGGGGCCGGCTGCGGCGCGGGGACGACGGCGAGGTCGTGCCCACGCTGCGCGGCCGGTGGGACACCTTCTACCCGGCGTTCGCCCGGGCCGTCCGCGGCGAGGGACCGCTGCCGGTCACCGCCCGGGACGCCGTCGTCACCGCCACGGTGCTGGACGCCGCCCGCCGCAGCGCGACCGAGGGCGTCGTCGTCCGGCTCTGAGCGCGAGCACCGCGCGGTCGGGTCCGGTGGGCGGTGGCACACTCGTGGCACGGGACTGCGCACCCGGCCACTCGAGGAGGTCACCGTGCCGATCAACGCCGGGAGCCTGCACTTCCTCGTGGGGCCGGCCATCGCGCTGGTGATGATCGGCCTGTGCTCGCTCTTCCTGCGCTGGGCCTTCTCCTCGGGGACACCGCCGTCCCGCGGGCCCGGCGAGGAGCTGCTCACCCCGGTGGCCACCCTCAGCCGTCGGGAGTCGGCGCTCGCGCTGCGGGCGGTGCTGTCCGACGCGGGGATCCGCTCCACGATCCGCGAGCCCGCCGCGCACCGCACCGACGTGCTGGTCTTCCCCGAGGACCTCGAACGGGCCCGGGTGCTCGCGCTCTCCTTCGGCGAGTGACGGTCAGTCCGGGCGCTCGGTCCGCTCGATCTGCACGCCCACGCCGCGCAGCTGCTCCAGGAAGGCCGGGTAGCCGCGGTCGACGTGCCGGACGTCCTGCACCTCGGTGACCCCATCGGTGAGCAGGCCGGCGAGGACCAGCCCCGCGCCGGCCCGGATGTCGGTGGCCAGCACCGGGGCGCTGGAGAGCCGCTCGCGGCCGCGGACCACCGCGTGGTGCCCGTCGATCCGGACGTCCGCACCCAGCCGGACCAGCTCGTTGACGAACATGAAGCGGCCCTCGAAGACGTTCTCGGTGATCAGCGCGGTGCCGCTGGACACGGCGGCCAGCGCCACCGCCATCGGCTGCAGGTCGGTCGGGAAGCCCGGGAAGGGCAGGGTCACGACGTCGACGCCCCGGGGCCGCTCGTCCATCGCGACCCGCACGCCGTCGGCCCGCGGCTCCACCGTGGCGCCGGCGTTCACCAGCTTCTCCAGCGGCACGGTCAGGTGCTCGGCGACCGCGCCCTCGACGACCAGGTCACCGCGGGTCATGACCGCGCCGATGGCCCAGGTCCCGGCCACGATCCGGTCGGGGACGGTCGTGTACGCGACCGGCTCCAGCCCCTCGACCCCCTCCACGGTGATCGTGGACGTGCCGGCGCCCTGGATCCGGGCGCCCATCGCGGTGAGCATCCGGCACAGGTCGACGATCTCCGGCTCGCGGGCGGCGTTGTCGACGATCGTCGTGCCCTCGGCGAGGACGGCGGCCATCACCAGGTTCTCGGTCGCGCCGACCGAGGGGAAGTCCAGCCAGATCGCGGTGCCGACGAGCTTGGGCGCGGTGGCGATGAGGAAGCCGTGCTCGTTGACCACGGTTGCGCCGAGCCGCTCCAGCCCGGCCACGTGCATGTCCAGCCCGCGCGAGCCGATCGCGTCACCACCGGGCAGCGCGACCTTGGCCGTGCCGAGCCGGGCGACCAGCGGGCCGAGCACGCTGATCGAGGCGCGCATCCGGCGGACCAGGTCGTAGTCGGTCTCGCTGGAGGGCTCCTCGGGGACGTCGATGAGCACCCGGCCGCCACCGCTCGGGCTGCCGTCGCCGGGTTCGACCGGGTAGCGCTCGAAGGTGACGCCGCAGCCGAGCCGGCGCAGCACCTCGCTCATGATGTGGACGTCGAGGATGTCGGGCACCTCCTCGAGCGTCGTCCGCCCGGTGGCCAGCAGCGCGGCGGCCATCAGCTTGAGGGCGCTGTTCTTGGCGCCGGTGACGCGGACGCGACCGCGCAGGGCAGCCCCGCCGGTCACCTCGAAGCACTCCACCGGGTCACCCTACGGGGGCGCGCTGCGGGGTCCCACCGCGCGCTCGGATGGCCCCGTCCGGAGGCTCGCCCCGAGCGTGCGAGGGGTGAGGGGGACGGGGTCTTTCTCTAGGCTCGGCCCATGACCGTCCGGCTGACCCGCATCTACACCCGTACCGGCGACGCCGGCCAGACGCACCTGGGCGACATGTCCCGGGTGACGAAGACCGACCCGCGACTGGTCGCGTACGCCGACGTCGACGAGACCAACAGCGTGCTCGGGGTCGCGCTCGCCCTCGGCGGCCCGCCGGCCGAGGTCGCCGAGCTGCTCAGCAGCCTGCAGAACGACCTGTTCGACGTCGGCGCCGACCTGTCGACGCCGGTGACGGCCGCGCCGGAGCACCCGCCCCTGCGCGTCACGGCGGCCTACACCGAGCGGCTGGAGGCCGCCTGCGACGCCCACAACGCGGCGCTGCCGGCGCTGACGTCCTTCGTGCTGCCCGGGGGCACCGCACTGGCCGCGCTGCTGCACCAGGCGCGCACCGTGGCCCGCCGGGCCGAGCGCAGTGTCTGGGCGCTGCTGGCGTCCGACGGCGAGCGGACCAACCCGGAGACCGCGCGCTACCTCAACCGGCTCTCGGACCTGCTGTTCATCCTCGCCCGGGCGGCGAACCCCGACGGCGACGTGCTCTGGGAGCCCGGCGCCCACAGCGGGGTCCACGCCCAGCGACAGGCGGGAGCACAGCACTAGTCCGGCTGGAACGGCCCCTTGCAGGGCCCCGACGCGAGCTCGCGAGCGTCGGGGGCAAGGGGGTCCTTCGACTTCAACGGTCGACGGGCGGGGCCGACTCGATCCAGGACAGGAAACCGGTCACCGTGGAGGGGTCCATCGCCAGCTCGTGGGGGCCGGCACCGGTACGGCAGGTGAGGACGACGCTGTCCGGCGGCAGCGACAGGTCCGCGCCGGTGGGCCGGCGACGTGCGTCGACCTGGAACTGGGTGCGGCACATCCGCCGGTTGGGGCGCACCGACAGCGACAGCGCCCGGTACCAGAGCAGCGTCTCGCCGGAGTACCAGGCGACGCCGACCGACCAGCGCGCGGCACCCGGCGGCCGCAGGTACATGGTGACCGCGCCGAGGCCGGAGAGCAGGAAGCGGCGGCGGAGCAGGAAGGCAGCGACGAACGCGACCAGCAGCAGCCCCACGACGATGAGCACGGCCGTGGTCATCGCTGCGGGTCCGGGGGGGGTGCGGGCGGGGTCGGTGCCGGAGCGAGCGGGGGTCCGGGAGCTGGTCAGGCGTCCTGGCCGGCGGCCCGGAGGCGGGACTGGGCGCGGCGCGCCGCGGCGACGGCCTCGGGGTCGTCGCCGGCCCCGTCCGCCCGGCGGAGCGCCTCGCGCGCCCGCTCGACGTCGATCTCGGTGGAGATCTCCGCGGTCTCGGCGAGGATCGAGACGCCCTTGCCGGTGACCGAGAGGAAACCGCCGTGGGCGGCCACGGTGAGGTCGTCACCGGACTCGGTGCGGATCACGACGATGCCGCCGGGGGCGAGCTCCCCGAGCAGCGGGGCGTGCCCGGGCAGCACACCGAGCTCACCCTCGGTCGTGCGGGCGATGACGGAGCGGGCCTCGCCGGACCAGATCATCCGCTCCACGGCCACCAGCTCGACCTGCAGAGTCGCCACGACACTCCTCGGGGTTCCACCGGGCCGGCACGCGGCCGACGGTGCGGAGCCGCCGGTCCGGACGGACACGGCGACGGGTCGATGACCACTCTAGCGGGGTGTGTCCGGCCGACCGCCCACCGGCCGGTCGCGGGCGAGGTGACGTGCTGGAACGGCCACCCTTCAGGGTCCCGGCGCGAGTTTGCGAGCGTCGGGGGGAGGGTGGGCCTTCAACAGGCGCTGCGCCGGTAGACCACGGTCCACCGGCCGAGGCGCACCGCGGGGTGCCAGACGACCGACGCGGGAGCCCATTCGTCGTCCTCGGGGAACGGCTCCCCCTCCACGGGGGCGTAGGGCGGCCAGCTCCACTCGAGAGCGTCCGTCGGCAGCGGCTGCGGCAGCACCGCGCCGTCCGGCTCGTCCGTGTCCGTCCTCCGCAGCACCCCTGCGAGGTCCCACCTGTGCACGTCTGCTCCTGTGCCGACGTCCGCCTCTCGGACGCGCTGCAGCACATGGTCGTCAGGTGGCACAGGTTCCTTGAGCGGCGATGTCACGATTTCATCCGATCGTGGCCCGCCACGCCTCGCGGCGTCACCCCGCGTCCCGAAGTCCTTGCGAACGGCAACGGCCGGGTCACCCCACAAGGGCGACCCGGCCGCGGCGACGTGCTGGAACGGCCACCCTTCAGGGGCCCGCGCCGAGCGTGCGAGGCGTGGGGGGAAGGATGGCCCCTCCTCAGCTCTTCTTGAGCTTGTCGTAGTTCCGCTCGAGGTCCTCGAGGCCACCGCACATGAAGAACGCCTGCTCCGGCACGTGGTCGTACTCGCCGCTGGCGAGCGCCTTGAAGGCCTGCAGGGTCTCCGACAGCGGGACGTAGGAGCCCGGCTGACCGGTGAAGGCCTCGGCCACGAACATGTTCTGCGAGAGGAACCGCTCGATCCGCCGCGCCCGGTTGACGGTGACCTTGTCCTCCTCGCCGAGCTCGTCGATGCCGAGGATGGCGATGATGTCCTGCAGCTCCTGGTAGCGCTGGAGGATCCGCTTCACCGTCTGCGCGGTGTCGTAGTGCTCCTGCCCGATGTACTGGGCGTCCAGGATGCGGCTGGTGGAGTCCAGCGGGTCGACGGCCGGGTAGATCCCCTTCTCGGAGATCGGCCGGCTGAGCACCGTGGTGGCGTCGAGGTGGGCGAACGTGGTGTGCGGCGCCGGGTCGGTGATGTCGTCGGCGGGCACGTAGATCGCCTGAAGCGAGGTGATCGAGCGGCCGCGGGTCGAGGTGATCCGCTCCTGCAGCTCGCCCATCTCGTCGGCCAGGGTCGGCTGGTAGCCCACGGCGGAGGGCATGCGGCCGAGCAGGGTGGAGACCTCGGAGCCGGCCTGGGTGAACCGGAAGATGTTGTCGATGAAGAGCAGCACGTCCTGGTCCTGCTCGTCGCGGAAGTACTCCGCCATCGTCAGGGCCGACAGCGCCACCCGCAGCCGGGTGCCCGGCGGCTCGTCCATCTGGCCGAAGACCAGCGCGGTCGAGTTGATGACGCCGGACTCGGTCATCTCGGTGATGAGGTCGTTGCCCTCACGGGTGCGCTCGCCGACGCCGGCGAACACCGACACGCCGCCGAACTCCTGGGCGACGCGGCGGATCATCTCCTGGATCAGCACGGTCTTGCCCACGCCGGCACCGCCGAACAGGCCGATCTTCCCGCCACGCACGTACGGGGTGAGCAGGTCGATGACCTTGATGCCGGTCTCGAGGAGCTCGGTGCGGCCCTCGAGCTGGTCGAACTTCGGTGCGTGCCGGTGGATCGTCCAGCGCTTGGCGTCGTCGCCGTAGCCGGGGGTGTCCAGGCACTCGCCGAGGGCGTTGAACACGTGCCCGGTCACGACGTCGCCGACCGGCACGGAGATGGCCGAGCCGGTGTCACGGACCGGGGCACCGCGGACGAGGCCGTCGGTGGGAGCCATCGAGATGGTGCGGACGACGTTGTCGCCGAGGTGCTGGGCGACCTCCAGCGTCAGCGTCTTGCCCAGGTCGGCCAGGGTGACCTCGACCTTGAGGGCGTTGAACAGGTCGGGCATCGCGTCGCGGGGGAACTCGACGTCGACGACCGGCCCGGTGACCCGGACGACGCGACCGGTGCCGGTCGTCTCCTGAGTGCTCGGACGGTCCTCGGTGACGGTCATCTGTGCTGCTCTCCTGCCCTCGGGCTCGGTGGTTCTCACGTTCTCGGTGTCCACGGCGGCGGCGGCTCGCGCCGCCACCGCCGTGGGTTGGGTCAGTCGTCGGCGCCGGCCGAGACGAGCGCGTCGGCGCCGCCGACGATCTCGCTGATCTCCTGGGTGATCTCCGCCTGGCGGGCCTGGTTGGCCTGCCGGGACAGGTTCTTGGCCAGCTCCTCGGCGTTGTCCGAGGCCGACTTCATCGCCCGCCGCCGGGACGCGGACTCGGAGGCGGCCGCCTCGAGCATCGCCGCGTAGATGCGGGTGGTGACGTACTTCGGCAGCAGCGCGTCCAGCAGCGCCTCGGCCGAGGGCTCGAACTCGTAGGAGGTCGGGACCTCGGTGCTCCGCTCGGGCTCCTCGTCGCTGAACTCGTCGACCTCCTCGATCACCAGCGGGGCCATCCGCTTGGCGACCGGGACCTGCGAGAGCAGCGACCGGAACTCGGTGTAGACGATGTGCAGCTCGTCCACGCCGAGGATGCCGTCCGCGCCCGCGCCGCCCTCCTCGTCGTCCTCACCGGCGGTGAAGGCGTCGATCAGGGTGTGGCCGACCTCCTGCGCGTCCACGTAGCCCGGCTGCTCGGAGAAGCCGGTCCACGAGTCCACGAAGTCCCGGTCCCGGAAACGGTAGTACGTCTCGCCCTTGCGGCCGACGACGTACAGCACCGGCTCCTTGCCCTCGTTGCGCAGCAGCCCGAGCAGCTCCTCGGTGCGGCGCAGCACGTTGACGTTGTAGGAGCCGGCGAACCCGCGGTCGGAGGTGATGACCAGGACCGCGGCCCGCCGCGCCTCGGCCCGCTCGGTGAGCAGCGGGTGGTCCAGGCTCGCCGAGCCGGCCAGCGCGGAGAGCACCCGGGTGATCTCCCGGGCGTAGGGCTTGGACGCCTCCACCCGGTTCTGGGCGCGCACGATGCGGGCACCGGCGATCAGCTCCTGGGCCGAGAAGATCTTCTTCGTCGACTGGGTGGAGCGGATCCGGCGCCGCAGCGCGCGGAGGGAGCCGGCCATGGTCAGCGACCCCGCTTGACCTGGACGGTCTCCTGGCCGCGCTGGCTGGCGTCCATGGCCTCGACCTCGGGCTCGTTGATCTGCAGCGACTCACCGGTCGAGGTGGTGAACTGCCCGTAGAAGGTCTCCACCGCCCGCTCGAGACTGCCGACGCTGTCCTCGGACAGCGTCCGGGAGTTGCGGATGTCGTCGTAGATCGTGTTGTCGCCACGGCTGATGAAGTCGAGGAACTCGGTCTCGAACCGGCGCACGTCGCTGACCGGGACACGGTCGAGCTTGCCGGTCGTGCCCAGCCACAGCGACACGACCTCGCGCTCGACCGGGTACGGCGAGTACTGGCCCTGCTTGAGCAGCTCGACCAGGCGCTGACCGCGGTCCAGGGTGGCCCGGCTGGAGGCGTCCAGGTCCGAGGAGAAGGAGGCGAAGGCCTCCAGCTCGCGGAACTGGGCGAGGTCCAGGCGCAGCCGGCCGGCGACGGACTTCATCGCCTTGATCTGCGCCGAGCCGCCGACCCGGGACACCGAGATGCCGACGTTGATCGCCGGGCGGACACCGGAGTTGAACAGACCGGTCTCCAGGAAGATCTGCCCGTCGGTGATCGAGATGACGTTGGTCGGGATGTACGCCGAGACGTCGTTGCCCTTGGTCTCGATGAGCGGCAGGCCGGTCATCGAGCCGGCGCCCAGCTCGTCGGAGAGCTTGGCGCAGCGCTCCAGCAGGCGGGAGTGCAAGTAGAAGACGTCGCCGGGGTAGGCCTCGCGGCCCGGCGGGCGGCGCAGCAGCAGGGACACCGCACGGTAGGCCTCGGCCTGCTTGGACAGGTCGTCGAAGACGATCAGGACGTGCTTGCCCTCGTACATCCAGTGCTGGCCGATGGCCGAGCCGGTGTAGGGGGCGATGTACTTGAAGCCGGCGGGTTCCGACGCCGGTGCGGCGACGATCGTCGTGTACTCCATCGCGCCCGCCTCCTCGAGGGCGGTGCGGGTGGCGGCGATCGTCGAGCCCTTCTGACCGACGGCGACGTAGATGCAGCGCACCTGCTGCTGCGGGTCGCCGGTGGCCCAGGCCTGCTTCTGGTTGATGATCGTGTCGAGCACGATGGCCGACTTGCCGGTCTGCCGGTCACCGATCACGAGCTGCCGCTGGCCGCGGCCGATCGGGGTCATGGCGTCGATCGCCTTGATGCCGGTCTGCAGCGGCTCGTGCACCGACTGCCGCTGCACCACGGTCGGCGCCTGCAGCTCCAGCGCGCGGCGGCCGGTGGTCTCGATCGGCCCGCCGCCGTCGATGGGGTTGCCCAGCGGGTCGACGACCCGGCCCAGGTAGCCGTCGCCGATCGGCACCGAGAGGACCTCGCCGGTGCGCCGCACCGTCTGGCCCTCCTCGATGCCGGCGAAGTCGCCGAGGATGACCACGCCGACCTCGCGGACGTCGAGGTTCAGCGCGAGGCCGCGCACCCCGCCCTCGAACTCCAGGAGCTCGTTGGTCATGACCGAGGGCAGCCCCTCGACCCGGGCGATGCCGTCGCCGGCCTCGGTGACGACCCCGACCTCCTCGCGGGAGACGTCCGGGCTGTAGTCGGAGACGTAGTTCTGGATGGCACTGCGGATCTCGTCCGCGGAGATCGTCAGCTCGGCCATGGCTCTCGCGTCCTCTTCTGCTGGGGTCTGGGGTGGTGCTGGTCGGGCGGCGGGGTGGAGGGCCGGCGGGTTCAGCCGGCCAGCCGCCGGCCGGCGGCCTCGAGTCGGTTGGCGACGCTGCCGTCGATGACCTCGTCGTCGACGCGGATGACCAGACCGCCGAGCAGGTCCGGGTCGACCTGCACCTGGAGGCCCATGGTGCGTCCGTACATCCGCTCCAGGGAAGCGGCCAGCCGCTGCTCCTGGACCGCGGTGAGCGGAACGGCGCTGGTCACGTGCGCCACCGACCGGCCGCGGCGGCGGGCCGCAGCGACGGAGAGCCGCTCCATCCCGTTCTCCGGGTTGTGCACGTGCGAGCTGGTCAGGTGGTTGCGCACCAGCCGCTCGGTGACCGGGCTGACCTTCCCGGCCAGCAGCCGGTCCAGCAGCGCGGCCTTGCCCTCGCGGGGCGCCGCCCGGTTCCCGAGGATCCGGAGCAGGTCGGCGTCCCCGGCGATGATCCGGCCGAACCGGAACAGCTCGTCCTCGACGCCGTCGAGCTCCCCGCGGGCGTCGGCGGCGTCGAGGGCCGCCTCCGTGGCGAGGGTCTCGGTGGCCTCGACGAGGTCCAGCGGCCGCGACCAGCGCTGCCGGGCGATGGTCTCGACGAGCTCGAGCGTGCTCGGCTGCACCTGGGCGCCGAGCAGCCGGCGGGCCAGCCCGGCCCGGTCCTCGGGTCGGACCGAGGCATCGGACAGCGCGCGGCGCAGGGTCGGCTGCCCGTCGAGCAGGTGCGCGACGGCGAACAGCTCGTCGGCCAGCGCCAGCAGTGCCTCGCCGCGGTTGCGGCTGCGGGCACCCCCCGTCTGCTCCTGGAGGCTGGCTCGGGCGGCCTCCATGGCCGCACGGCTGGCAGCGTCCATCAGCGCGCGTCCTGCGGGACGTAGACGCTCGCGCCACCCTGGCCCCGGCCGGCCTGGCCGTCGGGGGTGGTGGCGCTCATGCCGTCGAGCTGGTCCAGGAACCGGTCCACGGTGCCGCTGCGACGCGCGTCGTCGGCGAGCGACTCACCGACGACCCGGCCGGCCAGGTCGACCGCGAGCGCGCCGATCTGGCCACGCAGCTCGTTGATGACCTGCTGCCGGGAGGCGGTCAGCTGCTCCTCGCCGCGGGCGACGATGCGGGCCGACTCCTCCTGCGCCTGGGCGCGGAGCTGCTCGATGATCTGCTGCCCCTCGGCCCGGGCCGCGTCGCGGATCTGGGCTGCCTCGGTCCGCGCCTCGGCGAGCTGGGCACGGTACTGCTCCAGCGCCGCCTTGGCCTCGGCCTGCATGGCCTCGGCCCGCTCGATGCCGCCCTCGATCGCGTCCCGCCGGGCCACGAAGGCCCGCTCGAACTGCGGCGCGACGAACCGGAACATCACGAACAGCACGATCGCGAAGGCGATCAGCCCGATGATGATCTCGCCCAGGGGTGGGATGAGCGGGTTGTGCTGTTCCTCAGCCGCCCAGATCAGCATGGTGTCCACATCCTGTGTCGGAGTCCGTACTCGAAATGGCGGATCAGGTGCCGAAGACGAAGGGGACGACGAAGCCGATCAGCGCGAGCGCCTCGGAGAGGGCGAAGCCCAGGAAGGCGTACGTCCGGGTGAGCCCGGCCGACTCGGGCTGCCGGGCGGTGGCCTGGATGTAGGCCGCCCAGACGATGCCCACACCGATGCCGGGGCCGATGGCGGCGAGGCCGTAGCCGACCGAGCCGATGCTGCCGGTCAGCTCTGCGAGAACGTCCATTGCGAGGTGTTCCTCCTGTGTCGGTCGCCCGGGGAGGTCCGGGCGGCTGGCGGGGGTCGTGCGGTGGTGCGGTTCAGGGTGGAGCAGGAACTCAGTGCTCGGCCTCGATGGAGCCGTTGAGGTAGGTGCCCATCAGCACGGTGAAGACGTAGGCCTGCAGGAAGATGACCAGCAGCTCGAAGAACGTCATCACGATGGCCATCAGCGCTGAGATCGGCCCGAAGACCACCGAGTAGTTGCCGGTCTGCAGCAGGTAGACGGCGCCGAGGGAGAACACGACCAGCAGCATGTGACCGGCGAACATGTTGGCGAAGAGCCGGACCGCCAGGGTGAAGGGGCGGACGACGAAGTTCTGCAGGATCTCGATCGGCGTCACCAGGATGTACATGGGCTTGGGGACGCCCGGCAGGAACAGGATGTCCTTGAAGTACTTGGCGGCACCCTGTTCCCGGATCCCGATGTAGATGTAGAGCACCCAGCAGATCGCGGCGAGCACGAGCGGGAAGGCGAACTTGCTCATCGGCGAGATCTGCGCGAACGGGATGATCGCCATCAGGTTGTTCGCCAGGATGAAGAAGAACAGCGCAGCGAGGAACGGGGCGAACGGCAGCCCCCGCGGACCCACCACGTCACGGGCGACCCCGTCGCGGATCAGCGAGTAACCGCTCTCGCCGAAGAACTGCAGCTTGCTGGGGACGATCTTGGCATTGCGCGACGCGAGGTAGAGGAACGTGGCGATCGCCAGCGTCGCGATCCAGAGGATCAGCGTGATGCGGGTGATCTCGAAGTCCACGCCGAGCAGCGAGAAGTTGGCGATGGGCTCCGGGTAGAACTCCCCGAGCCCGGGGGCCTGGAAGCCCGAGTCACCGCCACTCTCAACCGCGAGCACGTTCCCGAGCGCGGGGGCGCTGGAGGTCACCGTTGTCCCTTCTGCGTCCGGGGCCGGCTCCGTCGTCCGCCCGGGCTCGTACCGGCACCCTTCCCGGGGACCGGGTCGAGCGCGCCGAACCTCTTGACCACCAGGTAGATGGCCACTGCCATGCCGAGGATGATCCCGACCGGGAAGAACACCACGATGTCCAACCACCGGTCGAGGAGCCACCCCGCCCCGCCCCACACAGCCATCCCCGAGATCATCGTCCCGGTGACAGCCCAGCCGGTGTCCGCCCCGTTCCCGCGGGGCGGACCTGCTGGACGTGCAGGTCGCGGCTGGGAGCCCCCAGGTGCGGGAGTGTCCTCGGCCATCGGGTCGGACCCTATCAGCCGCGTGTCGGGCGGGTTTCCGGGTCGTCCGACGGAGCTGCCGGTGGTCCCGGTGCGCGTCGTCCCGGCCCGCGCGGGTGGACGGCGGCCGGTGCCGCCGGCGTCGTGCTGGGCGGCTTCGGCGGAGGCACGTAGTAGATCTGCCGCGTCCACACCCAGCGCAGCTGCACACCACTCCACAGCAGCGCTCCGGCGACGACCGCGAACGCCAGGGACCGGCGGTCGAGCCACCCGTCCGCGGGGAGCGCATCGAGCACCGCGAACAGGACCACGGCCTTGACGAAGAAGGTGCCCAACGCGGCCGGCAGCGTGTACGCATCGTCGATCTTGCCGGCCCAGGCGACCACCAGGCCGGAGACCGTGAAGAAGGCGGTCACGATCACCGCGCCGACGAGTACCGCCAGGGCGTCGGCCCAGCCGGTGAGCAGACCGGTCACCGGGACGGCGACCGCGGTGACCGCCAGCGCCGCCAGTGCACCCACCCGGAGGAAGGACAGGTCCCAGGGTGCGTCACTGCGGGCGCCGGTGCGCTCGGGGAACAGGCCGCTCACCGGCGCACCCCCGCAGTCGGGGCCGGCGTCGGTGGGGTCGCCGTCGGGGAGGTCGCCGTCGGGGAGGCCGCCGTCGGGGAGGCCGCCGTCGGCCGGGCCGGCGCGTCACCACTGGCGGCCGGGGGCGCCTCCCGCGGGCGGGTGTTCCCGTTGGCCGGGTGCGCGGCCCTGCTGCGCTGCTTCATGGCCGCCAACTCTGACTGACGGGCGGCGATCGCCTCGCGGCGGGCCCGCGGGCTGAGCACGACCATGACGCCCACCACCAGCAGCGCCCCGATGACGACGAGGACCTCCACGGTCCCGCCGGTGATCGACAGCGCGACCGCGCCGAAGCTGAGCAGCGCGGCCCAGAAGTACATGATCAGCACGGCGCGGCGGTGCGAGTGGCCGATGGACAGCAACCGGTGGTGCAGGTGCATCTTGTCCGGCGCGAACGGCGACTGCCCGCGCAGGCTGCGGCGGACCACGGCCAGCAGCAGGTCGACGAACGGGATGAAGAGCACCGCGACCGGGACCAGCAGGGGCAGCGTGAGCGGCAGCAGGTTGGCCGCCGAGCCGAGCGTCTGCGAGTCGGTCTGCCCGGTCGCCGACACCGCGGCCGCGGACAGCATGAGGCCCACCAGCATTGACCCCGAGTCGCCCATGAAGATCCGGGCCGGGCTGAAGTTGTGCGGCAGGAACCCCAGGCAGGCGCCGGCGAGCACGGCGGTGATCAGCGCCGGAGCGCTGGCCACGTCGTCGTAGCCCACCAGGCCGAGGTGGTAGCTGTAGGCGAAGAAGGCGACCGCGGCGATCGCGGAGACGCCTGCGGCCAGCCCGTCGAGGCCGTCGATGAAGTTCAGCGCGTTCACCGTGAGCACGGTCAGCAGCACCGTCGCCGGCACCCCGACGTCCGGCCCCAGCGACAGCGTGCCGATGTCGGCGAAGGGCAGGAAGAGGAACGACAGCTGCACGCCGAAGAGCACCATCACGCCGGCCGCGGCGATCTGCCCGGTGAGCTTGGTCAGCGCGTCCAGGCCGAACCGGTCGTCGAGGACGCCGAGCAGGCAGATCAGGCCGCCGGCGACCAGGACGCCGACGGTCTGGGTGTTGAACTCGAAGCTGCGCTGCAGCGAGGGCAGCTGCGAGGCGACCAGCACCCCGGCCGCGACCCCGAGGTACATCGCCACTCCCCCGCCCCGCGGGGTGGGGATGACGTGCACGTCACGGTCGCGGACGGCGGCCATCACCCGGAAGCGGACCGCCGCCACCCGCACGACCGGCGTGGCCAGGAAGGTGACCAGCGCCGCGGCGAGGAGGACGACCGCGTACTCGCGCATGGCTCAGCGGGTGGGCGCCGGGTAGGCGGGGTGCGCGGCGACCAGGTCGCGGACGCCGGCGGCCACCTCGGCGGTGCGCGAGCCGTCGGGGTCCCGGATCGCCGTCCCGATCAGCGACGCGATCGTCTTCATGTCGGCCTCGACCATGCCCTGGGTGGTGACCGACGGGCTGCCCACCCGGATGCCGGAGGCCACCGAGGCCGGCTGCGGGTCGAACGGGATGGCGTTCTTGTTCAGCACGATCCCGGCGGCGTCGCAGCGCGCCTCCGCGATCTTGCCGGTGACCGGCGTCCCGGCGGTGTCGGTGACCTCGCGCAGGTCCAGCAGCGCCAGGTGGGTGTCCGTGCCGCCGGCGACCGGGCGCAGCCCCTCGGCGGCCAGGCCCTCGGTGAGCGCCTGGGCGTTGCTGATCACCTGCCGGGCGTAGGCCTGGTACCCGGGCTGCAGGCACTCCTTGAGGTTCACCGCCTTGGCGGCGATGGCGTGCATGAGCGGCCCGCCCTGCATCATCGGGAAGGCCGACTTGTCGATCGCCTTGGCGTGCTCGGCCTTGCAGACGATGGCGCCGCCGCGGGGGCCGCGCAGCACCTTGTGGGTGGTGAAGGTGACCACGTCGGCGTGGGGCACCGGCGAGGGGATCGCCTGGCCGGCGACCAGCCCGATGAAGTGCGCCGCGTCCACCATGAAGATCGCGCCGACCTCGTCGGCGATCTCCCGGAAGGCGGCGAAGTCGATCAGCCGCGGGATGGCCGAGCCGCCGGCGACGATGAGCTTCGGGCGGTGCTCGCGGGCGAGGGCGCGCACCTGGTCGTAGTCGATGTGCTCGGTCCGCTCGTCGACGCCGTACTGGACGGCGTTGAACCACTTCCCGGAGAAGCTGACCTTGGTGCCGTGGGTGAGGTGACCGCCGTGCGGCAGGGCCATGCCCAGCAGGGTGTCGCCCGGCTGCAGGAAGGCGCCGTAGGCGGCCAGGTTCGCGCTGGCGCCCGAGTGCGGCTGGAGGTTGGCGTGCTCGGCGCCGAAGAGCTCCTTCGCCCGGGCGATGCCGATCTCCTCGGCCCGGTCCACGACCTCGCAGCCGCCGTAGTACCGCCGTCCGGGATAGCCCTCGGCGTACTTGTTCGACAGCGTGCTGCCCAGCGCGGCCAGGACGGCGGGGCTGGTGAAGTTCTCGCTGGCGATCAGCTGGAGACCGCCGCGCAGCCGGTCCAGCTCGTCGAGGACCACGCCGGAGATCTCGGGGTCGAAGGCGGCCAGGGCATCGAAGTCCGGGCCCCAGTAGGGGGTGCTCATCGAGGCTGCACTCCAGAGGTCGGCGAGGGCGTCGGCGCGCGCGGACGGGCGCGGGCGGTCTGTCCACGGTATCGCCTGCAGCCGGTGCCGCCGATCCGAACAGGCTGTGCCTCAGTCGGTGAGCTCGGGCACGACCTCGCGCAGCCGGTCGACGTCGATCGCGCCGATCCGCAGCACCCGCGGGGTCGGCGCGGTGCAGTCGACGATCGTGCTCGGCCGGCTGTCGACCCGCGGGCCGCCGTCGAGCACCACCGCCGCGTGCTCCCCCAGCTGGTACTGCGCCTCGGCGGCCGTGGTGGCCGCCGGGCGGCCGGACCGGTTGGCGCTGGAGACGGCCAGCGGGCCGGTGCGGCGCAGCAGGTCGCGGGCGACGTCGTCGTCGGGCAGCCGGACGGCCACGGTGCCCTCCGCGTCACCGAGGTCCCAGGCCAACGTGCGCGCGTGCTCGACGACCAGGGTGAGGCCGCCGGGCCAGAACGCCTCGGCGAGCCGGTTCGCCACCGGCGGTACCGACGCCGTCAGCCCGGCCAGCGTCGACGCCTCCCCGATCAGCACGGGGACGGGCATGCTGCGCCCGCGGTTCTTCGCCGCGAGCAGCCGGGTCACCGCCGCGGGGGTGAACGCGTCGGCGGCGACCCCGTAGACGGTGTCCGTGGGGATCAGCGCGAGCTCGCCGCGGGACAGCGCCGCGGCGGCGGCGGCGAGCCCCTCCTCGCGCCGGGCGGGTTCACTGCAGTCGAAGACGTCGGCCACGGGACCGGAGTCTGTCACTGCCGGTCCAGCCGGGCGGTGGTGTACCGGGGGCGGCCGGCCAGGTCGGGGTGGTCGGCGACCTCGGCCCAGCCACCGGCGGACCGCACCAGCGCCGGCAGCGAGCCGCCCTGCTGGTCGGCGTGCTCGATGCCCAGCCAGCCGCCGGGACGCAGCAGCCGCGCCGCGGTCCGCACCAGCCCGCGCACGACGTCGAGCCCGTCCGGGCCGCCCCACAGGGCCAGCGGCGGGTCGTGGTCGGCGACCTCCCGCGGCAGCCGGGCGCCCTCGGGCACGTACGGGGGGTTGGAGACCACGACGTCGACCGTGCCGTCCAGCTCGGACAGCAGCCCCGGGTCGGTCATGTCCCCCGGCCGGACGTCGACCGGGGTGTCCCCCGCCGCCGCCCGGGCCGCCGCGTTGTGCCGGGTCCACTCGATCGCCCCGGCGTCCCGCTCGACCGCGACGACCCGGGCACCGGGGTGCTCGTGCGCCACCGAGAGGGCGATGGCGCCGGATCCGCTGCCCAGGTCGACGACGGTGGGGGCCTCGAGCCCGGCGATCCGGTCCAGCACCCAGCCGGCGATCAGCTCGGTCTCCGGGCGGGGCACGAACACCCCGGGGCCGACGGCCAGCTTGAGGTGGCGGAAGGGCGCCGTCCCGGTCAGGTGCTGCAGTGGCACCCGGGCGGCCCGCTGCTCCAGCAGACCGGCGAACCGGTGCGCGACGTCCGCGGGCACCTCGCCGGCGGTCAGCAGCCCGGCCCGGGACACCCCGAGGACGGCGGCGAGCAGCAGCTCGGCGTCCACCCGGGGTGACTCGACCCCGGCGTCGGCGAGCCGGCGGGCGGCGTCGGCCAGCAGCCGGCGGGCGCTCAGGAGCCCTCCGCCAGCAGCTCGGCGGTGTGCGCCGCGGTGAGCGCGTCGATCACCGGGTCGAGGTCGCCGTCCAGCACCTGGTCCAGGTTGTGCGCCTTGAAGCCCACCCGGTGGTCGGAGATCCGGTTCTCCGGGAAGTTGTACGTGCG
The DNA here is from genome assembly GCF_041028325.1 of Modestobacter sp. I12A-02662. Lineage (NCBI taxonomy): Bacteria > Bacillati > Actinomycetota > Actinomycetes > Geodermatophilales > Geodermatophilaceae > Modestobacter > Modestobacter sp. I12A-02662. The sequence goes on from NZ_JABGDE010000009.1 coordinate 203,536, forward strand.
CACCCGCTCGCTGCGGTCGACGGTGCGCACCTGGCTGCGCCGGGCGTCGCTGGCCGCGGCGGCGGCCTCGTCGCGGGCCGCGGCCAGCAGCCGGGAGCGGAGCACCCGCAGCGCCGACTCGCGGTTCTGCAGCTGGCTCTTCTCGTTCTGCGAGCTGACCACGATCCCGCTGGGGAGGTGGGTGATCCGGACGGCGGAGTCGGTGGTGTTCACGCTCTGCCCACCGGGCCCGGAGGAGCGGAAGACGTCGATCCGCAGGTCGTTGGGGTCGACGGTGACGTCGACCTCCTCCGCCTCCGGCAGCACCAGCACCCCCACGGCGGAGGTGTGGATCCGGCCCTGCGACTCGGTGACCGGCACGCGCTGCACGCGGTGCACGCCGCCCTCGAACTTCAGCCGCGACCAGATGCCCTCGTCGCCGCGTGCCTTCACCGCGATCGCGACGTCCTTGTAGCCGCCGAGCTCGGCGTCGACCGCGTCGAGCACCTCGGTCGCCCAGCCCCGCCGCTCGGCGTACCGCAGGTACATCCGCAGCAGGTCGCCGGCGAACAGCGCCGACTCGGCGCCGCCCTCCCCGGCCTTGATCTCGAGGATGACGTCCTTGTCGTCGTCGGGGTCCTTGGGCAGCAGCTGCTCGGTGAGCCGTCCGGTCAGCCCCTCGACCTGCTGCTCGAGCTGCTCGGCCTCCGCGGCGAAGGAGGCGTCCTCCCCGGCCAGCTCGCGGGCGGCGGCCAGGTCGTCGCGGGCGGCGTCGAGCGCCCGGGCGGTCTCCACCACCGGCGCGAGCTGGGCGTACCGCCGTCCCAGCCGGCGGGCCCGGCCGGTGTCGGTGTGCACCGCCGGGTCGGCGAGGGTGGCCTCCAGCTCGGCGTGCTCGGCGAGCAGGCCGGCGAGCCGGTCGCCCCCGGCGTCTGTGCTGCTCACGTGGAGATCCCCGCCTTCCCAGCGGTACTGGCGACCGATCCGTCGCCGGACATGACGACGGCGCCCGCACCACCCCGGAGGGCGGCGCGGGCGCCGTCGGACGAGCTACTTGGCGGCGCCGGCGTTGCGCTTGCCGAACCGCTTCTCGAAGCGGGCGACGCGGCCGCCGGTGTCCAGGATCCGCTGCTTGCCCGTGTAGAAGGGGTGGCAGGCGGAACAGGTCTCGACGGTCAGCTGACCGCTGGGCACCGTGCTGCGCGTGGTGAACGTGTTGCCGCAACCGCACGTCACGGTGGTGACGTCGTAGTGCGGGTGGATGTCGGCCTTCATGCCGGTCACCCTCTCTCTGGTCTGGTCGGTCCGCTGGTTCGAACGTCGCCACGGCCGGGGTATTCCCCGGCGGCGACGGGCACGGTCCGCCAGTCTCCCAGACGGGATACCGGCGGGCCGTGGTGGCCCCCTTGCAGGGTCCCGCCCCGAGCCTGCGGGGGGCGGGGGGCAAGGGGGTCCTTAATCCTTCTCGCCGACGCCGAGCGTCGTCTTCTGGATCTGCATGAGGAACTCGATGTTGTTGCGGGTCTTCCGCATGCGGTCGAGCAGCAGCTCCAGCGCCTGCTGGGGCTCCAGGGCGGAGAGCACCCGGCGCAGCTTGATCACGATCGCCAGCTCGTCGGGCGCGAGGAGGATCTCCTCCTTGCGGGTGCCCGAGGCGTTGACGTCGACCGCCGGGAAGACCCGCTTGTCGGCCAGCCGCCGGTCGAGCTTGATCTCCGCGTTACCGGTGCCCTTGAACTCCTCGAAGATGACCGTGTCCATCGTCGAGCCGGTCTCGACCAGCGCCGAGGCGAGGATGGTCAGCGAGCCGCCGTTCTCGATGTTGCGGGCGGCGCCGAGGAAGCGCTTGGGCGGGTACAGCGCCGTGGAGTCGACACCACCGGAGAGGATGCGCCCGCTGGCCGGGGCGGCCAGGTTGTAGGCGCGGCCCAGGCGGGTGATCGAGTCCAGCAGGACGACGACGTCGTGGCCCATCTCGACCAGGCGCTTGGCCCGCTCGATGGACAGCTCCGCGACCGTGGTGTGGTCCGACGGCGGCCGGTCGAAGGTCGAGGCGATGACCTCGCCCTTCACCGAGCGCTGCATGTCGGTGACCTCCTCGGGCCGCTCGTCGACGAGGACGACCATGAGGTGGCACTCGGGGTTGTTCGTGGTGATCGCGTTGGCGATCGCCTGGAGCACCATCGTCTTGCCGGCCTTGGGCGGCGAGACGATGAGGGCGCGCTGCCCCTTGCCGATCGGCATGACCAGGTCGATGACCCGGGTGGTCAGCTGGTGCGGCTCGGTCTCCAGCCGCAGGCGCTCCTGCGGGTAGAGCGGCGTCAGCTTGGTGAACTCGGGCCGGTTGCGGGCCTGCTCGGGGTCCAGGCCGTTGACCGAGTCGAGCCGGACGAGCGCGTTGTACTTGTCCTTGCGCTCGCCGTCGCGGGGCTGCCGGACGGCGCCGGTGATCGCGTCGCCGCGGCGCAGGCCGTAGCGGCGCACCTGGGACAGCGACACGTAGACGTCGTTCGGGCCGGTGAGGTACCCCGAGGTGCGGACGAACGCGTAGTTGTCCAGCACGTCCAGGATCCCGGCGACCGGCAGCAGGACGTCGTCCTCGGTGACCGTCGGCTCACCCTGGTCGAACCGGTCGCGCGCGGGACCGGTCTGGCCGCGGCGGTTGCGGTCCCGGTAGCGACGGCCGCGGCGGCGGCCGCTGCCCTCGAAGTCGTCGTCGTCCTCGTCGTTGCGGGGCTCGTTGCGGTCGGTGCGACCGCCGTCCCGCTGCTCGGTGCGGTCGTTGCGCTCGTTCCGGTTGCGACCGGTGCGGTCGCCCCGGTTGCCGTCGCCGCGGGCGCCGTTGTCGCGGTTCCCGTCGCCGTCGGTGCGGTCCCGGTTGTCGGTGCGGTCCCGGTTGTCGGTGCGGTCCCGGTTGTCCGTGCGGTCCCGGTTCTCGGTGCGGGTGCGGCCGCTGCGCTCGTCGCGGTCCTCCCGGGGGCCGCGGTCCTCGCGGGTGGACTCGCGCTCGCCGCCGTCCCGGTCGCCGCGGTTGCGGTCCCGGTTGCGGCTGCCGCGCTGCGGGCGGTCGGCCTCGGCGGGCGCGTCGGCCGGCGGGGCCTGGGGAGCAGCCTCGGCGGCCGGGGTCTCGGTGGTGTCCTCGACCGCGCTGCCGCGGGCCGCGGTCTGCGCGGGGCCGGCCTCGGCGGGAGCTGGCTCGGCGGGAGCGCCGGCCTCGGCGGTCGGCGCACCGGCGGGGCGGCTTGCCCCGCGGCGACGGCGCCCGGTGGAGGCCGCCTCGCCGGCGTCGGCGTCGGGGGTGGTGATCGGCCCGCCGTTGGCGCCGCCGCTGACCGGGGCCTCCAGCGGAGCAGCCGCGGTGACCGCGCCACCGGTGGGGGCGACGGAGTCGGCGCGGGGGGCGGGCACGGTGGCGGCCGGAGCGGATCCGCCCACCTGCCGCTCGGAGATGGCGGCGATCAGGTCGCTCTTGCGCATCTTGGTGGTACCGGGGATGCCCAGCTCACCGGCCAGGCGCTGCAGCTCGGGCAGCAGCATCCCGGACAGTCCGCTGCCACGGCGGCGGGTACGGGGGGCCGTCCCGGTGCCGGCAGCTGCCTCGTCGGACGGGGCGGCGGTGCGCTCGCCCTCGACGAGGTCGGTGGTCTCGCTCACGTACAGGTCCTTCCCTGCGGTGGCCTGCGCCCATCAGCGCAGGAGGTGACCCGGTCCCGGACGGGAGGAGCCCAGCGGCTCGTGTCGTCCATGACGGGACATCGGGTCTGTGGATGCGGGGCGAGGGTCAGGGAGACGATCATCGAAGGGGATCGTTCGTCTGCTACGTCCCGCGTGAGGCGCGCCCGAGGGCGGCTACGTCGTCAGCCTAGATGCAGGTCGACATCGGCCACAACACCGGCTGCCACCAGTGTGTTCCTGGACCTCACAACCGTACCGCACGTCACGCGGCTGTGACGACCGCGCCGTCGACGTCCACCGAGAGGGTGAGACGACGCCACCCCTCCGGGGTGTACGCGGCCGTCCCCGCGGGGTCGCCACCGGCCAGCACGAGCACGCACGGGCCCGCCCCCGAGACGACGGCGGCGTGGCCGTCGGCGCGCAGCCGGGCGAGCAACGCCGCGCTGTCGGGCATCGCGGGCGCCCGCTGGGCCTGGTGCAGCCGGTCCTCGGTGGCGTCCAGCAGCAGGGCGGGGTCGGCGGTCAGCGCGTGCACCAGCAGCGCGGCCCGGCCGGCGGCGTGCGCGGCGTCCGCGTGCGGGACGACGTCGGGCAGCAGGCCGCGCGCCACGGAGGTCGACAGGGTGGCCCCCGGCACGAACAGCACCGGGACCAGGCGCGGGTCGACGTCCAGCCGCACCGCGCGGGCACCGGCACCGGTGGTCCAGGACAGGGTCGCGCCACCCAGCAGGCACGGCGCCACGTTGTCCGGATGGCCCTCCAGCTCCGAGCACAGCCGCAGCACGGCCGCCCGGTCGACGGTCTCGACCTCGGGGCACAGCGCCCAGGCGGCGAGCACCCCCGCGGTCACCGCGGCGGCCGACGAGCCCATCCCCCGGCCCTGCGGGATGCCGTTGCGCGCGGAGAGCCGCAGCCCCGCGGGGTGCCACCCGAGCTCGTCGCAGGCGGCCCGGAACGCCTGCACGACGAGGTGCGACCCGTCGGTGGGCAGCGAGTCCGCCCCCTCGCCGGCGACCTCGACCGACAGCTCGTCGGCCACGGCGACCTCGAGCTCGTCCCAGCAGGTCAGCGCGAGGCCCGCCGAGTCGAACGCCGGCCCGAGGTTCGCGCTGGTCGCCGGGACGCGGATCCGCACTGCCCGGCCGGGGTCGCCCACCGTCAGAGACCGAGCTGGGCGGCGGCCGCGGCGGCGTCGACCGGGATCGTGACCGGGGCCGGGGCACCGGAGATGGCCCACTCGGGGTCCTTGAGGCCGTTGCCGGTGACCGTGCACACCACCCGCTGGCCCTGCTCGAGGCCACCGGCCTCGGCGACCTGCAGCAGCCCGGCGACCGACGCCGCCGACGCCGGCTCGACGAAGACGGCCTCGCTGCGGGCGAGCAGCCGGTAGGCGGCGAGGATCGCCCGGTCGGTCACCGCGTCGATGCGGCCGCCGGACTCGTCCCGGGCCGCGAGCGCCTTGGTCCAGGACGCGGGGTTGCCGATCCGGATGGCGGTGGCGATGGTGCTGGGCTGCTCGACGACCTTGCCGGTGACGATCGGCGCCGCGCCCGCGGCCTGGAAGCCCCACATCCGCGGGGTGCGGGTGGCCGGGCCGTCGGCGGCGTACTCGCGGTAGCCCTGCCAGTAGGCGGTGATGTTGCCGGCGTTGCCGACCGGCAGGCAGTGGACGTCGGGGGCGTCGCCGAGGACGTCGACGATCTCGAACGACGCCGTCTTCTGGCCCTCGATCCGGAACTGGTTGACGCTGTTCACCAGGCTCACCGGGTAGTCGATGGCGAGCTTGCTGGCCAGCGCGAGGCAGTCGTCGAAGTTGCCCTCGACCTGCAGCAGCTTGGCGCCGTGCACCAGCGCCTGGGCCAGCTTGCCGGTGGCGATCTTGCCCTGCGGCACCAGGACGGCGCAGACCAGCCCGGCGCGCGCAGCGTAGGCGGCGGCGCTGGCGCTGGTGTTGCCGGTGGAGGCGCAGATGACCGCCTGCGCGCCGTCCTCCAGCGCCTTGGTGATCGCCATGGTCATCCCGCGGTCCTTGAAGGACCCGGTCGGGTTGGCCCCCTCGACCTTCAGGTACACCTCGCAGCCGGTGCGCCGGGACAGCTCCGCGGCGGGCACCAGCGGGGTGGCGCCCTCCTGGAGGGTGACCACCGGGGTGGTGTCGGAGACCGGCAGCCGGTGCCGGTAGGCCTCGATGAGACCGGGCCAGTAGGGCGAGATCGCCCCGCGCAGTCCCGTGGGCGTTCCAGTGCTCACTCCGACAACCCCTCCACACGCAGCACGCTGGTCACACCCCGCACGGCGGGCATCTCCCGGAGCCGGTCGACGGTCGCCGCCAGCGCGACGTCGGGCGCGCGGTGGGTCACGATGACCAGCGTCGCCGCGTCGCCGTGCCCGTCCTGGCGGACGGTGGCGATGCTGACCCCCTGGGCGGCGAACTCGTGCGCGACCGTGGCAAGCACGCCCGGCTTGTCGGCGACGTCGAGGCTGACGTGGTACCGGGTCGGGGTCTCGGCCATCGGCCGGATCGGCAGCCCCGCGTACCCCGTCGTCCCCGGCCCGGCGACGCCGGCCAGCCGGTTGCGGGCCACCGCCACGAGGTCGCCGAGGACGGCGCTGGCGGTGGGCTCCCCCCCGGCGCCCTGTCCGTAGAACATCAGCTCGCCGGCCGCCTCCGCCTCGACGAAGACCGCGTTGAACGCCCCGCCCACCGCGGCGAGCGGGTGCGTCGTCGGGATCATCGCCGGGTGCACGCGGACCGCGACCGAGTCGCCGTCCCCGTTCGGCACGCGCTCGCAGATGGCCAGCAGCTTCACCGTGCAGCCGATCTCCGCGGCGCGGGCCACGTCGGTGGCCGAGACCGCCGAGATGCCCTCCCGGTACACGTCGGAGGAGCGCACCGGCGTGTGGAAGGCCAGCGACGCCAGGATCGCGGCCTTGGCGGCGGCGTCGAAACCGTCGACGTCGGCGGTGGGGTCGGCCTCGGCGTACCCGGCCTCGGTCGCCTCGGCGAGCGCCTCACCGAACCCGGCGCCGGTCTCGGCCATGCGGGACAGGATGTAGTTGGTCGTCCCGTTGACGATGCCTACGACCCGGCGCAGCTGGTCGCCGGCCAGCGACTCGCGCAGCGGGCGCAGCAGCGGGATCGCGCCGGCCACCGCGGCCTCGTAGTACAGGTCGACGCCGGCCTCGGTGGCGGCGGCGTGCAGCACGACGCCGTCCTCGGCGAGCAGGGCCTTGTTCGCGCTGACCACCGACTTCCCGGCGCCGATCGCCGCTAGCAGCAGCGCGCGGGCGGGCTCCAGGCCGCCGATCACCTCGACGACGAGGTCGACGTCGTCGCGGGTGACCAGGGCGTGCGCGTCGGTGGTGAGCAGGTCGGCGGGCACGTCGGGGTGGTGGTCGGGACGGCGGACGGCGACCCCGGCCACCTCCACCCGCCGGCCGATGCGGGCGGCCAGGTCGTCCGACTGCTCCGACAGCAGCCGCAGCACCGCGCTGCCGACCGTTCCGCAGCCCAGGAGGGCCACCTTCAGGGCGTCACTCATGACCGGGCTCCTGCAGCGTGTTCGGGCGCCGGCTGGTCGATCGCCGGGCTGGGGGCGGGCACGTCGGCGAGCACCGCGTCGAGGGCGAACACGTCGGCCAGGGTCTGCCGCCGCACGACCTCGATCGCCTCGCCGTCCCGGACGGCGACCACCGGCGGCTTGAGGAGGTAGTTGTAGTTGCTGGCCATCGACCAGCAGTAGGCGCCGGTGGCAGCCACCGCGAGCAGGTCGCCGGGCTGCACGTCCGAGGGCAGCCACAGGTCGCGGACCAGCACGTCCCCGCTCTCGCAGTGCTTGCCGACGACCCGGCACAGCGCCGGCGGGGCGTCGGAGGTCCGGTTGGCCAGCACGCAGGTGTAGGAGGCGTCGTACAGGGCGGTGCGGATGTTGTCGCTCATCCCGCCGTCCACCGAGACGTAGTTGCGCACCAGCGGGGCGCCCGGCGTGCCGCTGGAGCCCAGCCGCACCGGCTTGATCGTGCCGATCTCGTACAGGGTCACGGTGCCCGGTCCGGCGATGGCCCGGCCCGGCTCCACCGCGAGCCGGGGCACCGGCAGGCCCAGCTGGGCGCACTCGGCGGCCACCACGGCCCGCAGCCTCTCCGCGACGTCGTGCGGGCTCACCGGGTCGTCCTCGGAGAGGTAGGCGATCCCGAAGCCGCCGCCGAGGTTGAGCTCCTCGAGCAGCTCGCCGGTGGCCTGGGAGACCTGCCCGAGCAGGCCGACGACCCGGTGCGCGGCGGCCTCGAAGCCGGCGGTGTCGAAGATCTGCGAGCCGATGTGGCTGTGCAGCCCGGCCAGGTGCAGCGCCGGCTCGCGGATGACCCGGACGGCGGCGGTCAGCGCGTCGCCGGTGGCCAGCGAGAAGCCGAACTTCTGGTCCTCGTGCGCGGTGGCGATGAACTCGTGGGTGTGCGCCTCGATGCCGACGGTCGACCGGATGAGCACCGGCACCGGGCCGCCCCCGGCGGCGACCCGGGCGGCGGCCAGCGGGACCAGCCGGTCGATCTCGTCGAAGGAGTCCAGGACGACGTGGCCGATGCCCGCGTCGACGGCCAGCTGCAGCTCGACCAGCGACTTGTTGTTGCCGTGCAACGCGATCCGCTCGGCCGGGAAGCCGGCGGCCAGCGCGATGGCGAGCTCGTTGCCGCTGCAGGCGTCCAGGTGCAGCCCGTCCTCGGCGACCCACCGGGCGACCTGCCCGCAGAGGAACGCCTTGGAGGCGTAGTGCACGTCGGCGCCGGCGAAGGCGGTCGCGAACTCCGCGGACCGGCCGCGGAAGTCGGCCTCGTCGAGCACGAACAGCGGGGTGCCGTGCGCCCGGGCCAGCTCGGTCACCGGCCGGCCGCCCAGGTGCAGCTCGCCGCCGATCCGCTCCGCGGTGCGCGGCCAGACGTGCCGGTCCAGCCCGCCCAGGTCGGCCGGTGCGGCCCCGACGGCCGGCGGCGGCGCGATGCTGCCGTGCAGCGGCCCGGCCGGGTGGGCCCTCACATCCGCTCCGGAGCGTGCACGCCGAGCACACCGAGCCCGTTGCGCAGGACCGTGGCGGTCGCCGCGCACAGCCACAGCCGGGCGGTGTGCAGCGACGTCGTCTCCTCGTCGCCGCGGGGCAGCACCCGGCAGGAGTCGTAGAAGCGGTGGTAGGTGCCGGCCAGCTCCTCCAGGTACCGGGCCACCCGGTGCGGGGCCCGGAGCTCGGCCGCCGAGGTCAGCGCCCGCGGGAACTCGCCGAGCGCGCGCAGCAGGTCGCCCTCCCGGGGGTGCGCCAGGGTGCCGGTGTCGACCGCGGCCGGGTCGCCGAGCGGCAGGCCCAGCTCCGCGGCGTTGCGCAGGACGGAGGAGATCCGGGCGTGCGCGTACTGGACGTAGAAGACCGGGTTGTCGTTGGTCCGCCGGCTCCACAGGTCCAGGTCCAGGTCGATCTGCTGGTCGACCGAGGCCCGGGCCAGCGCGTAGCGGGCGGCGTCGGCGCCGATGGCCTCGACCAGGTCCTCGAGCAGGACGACGGTGCCCGCGCGCTTGCTCATCCGCACCGGCTCGCCGTTGCGCACCAGGTTGACCAGCTGGCCGATGAGTATCTCGAGGTGCACGTCGGGGTCGTCCCCGGCGGCGGCCACCAGCGCCTTGTACCGGCCGATGTAGCCGTGGTGGTCGGCGCCCAGCATGATCACGACCTTGTCGAAGCCGCGCTCCCGCTTGTCGAGGTAGTACGCGCAGTCCGCGGCGAAGTAGGTGTACTCGCCGTCGCTCTTGACCAGCACGCGGTCCTTGTCGTCGGCGAAGTCCGTCGTCCGCAGCCACACCGCGCCGTCCGCCTCGAACACGTGCCCCTGCTCGCGCAGCCGGGCGATCGCCTTCTCCAGCGCGCCGGTCTCGTGGAGCGTCCGCTCGCTGAAGTAGACGTCGAAGACGACGCCGAACTCGGCCAGCGACCGCTTGATCTCGGCGAACATGAGGTCGACGCCGCGGATCCGGAACCGCTCCTGCTGCTCGGCCGCCGGCAGCTCCCGCACGCCGGGCTCCGCGGCCACCACCTCGGCGGCGATGTCGTCGATGTAGGCCCCGGCGTAGCCGTCCTCGGGCACCGGCTGCCCCGCCGCGGCGGCCATCAGGCTGCGGGCGAACCGGTCGATCTGCGCGCCGGCGTCGTTGAAGTAGTACTCACGGGTGACCTCGGCCCCGCTGGCCGTCAGGAGCCGGCCGAGGGCGTCGCCGACCGCGGCCCACCGGGTGCCGCCGATGTGGACCGGGCCGGTCGGGTTGGCCGACACGAACTCCAGGTTGAGCCGCTGGCCGGCCAGGACGTCGGTGCGGCCGTAGGCGTCGCCGGCGGTGACCACGCGGACGGCGATCTGGCCCAGGGCGTCCTTGGCGAGGACGACGTTGAGGAAGCCGGGGCCGGCCACCTCGGCCGACGCGATCCCCTCGGCGGCGCGCAGCTCCGCGGCGAGCAGCTCGGCGACCTCGCGGGGCGGGCGGCCGGCGGCCTTGGCCAGCCGCAGGGCCACGTTGGTGGCGTAGTCGCCGTGCTCGGGGTTCTTGGGACGCTCGACGACGACGTCGTCGGGGACGTCGACCGCGAGCGCACCGCGCGCCACCGCCGCCGCCACAGCGGACCGGACGACGTCGCGCAACTGCTCGGGGGTCACCCGTCGAGCGTACTGAGCGGCGGGTGCGCCCCCGCGCCCCGTCCGCTCACCCCACCCGCCCCGGGAGCCCCGGCCGCCCGTCGCGAGATGCTCGCCGGCCGGGGTCGCACAGGTGCCGCACCTACACTCCCTGCCGCAGGACGGGACCAGCCCGGCACGTACCGAGGGCGCCACGCGCGCCGCAGCGAGGAGAGGCAGTGGCCAAGGACCCCAGGGCCGAGAAGGGTCGCGCACGGCGCGACGCTCCCCGCGGGGGGTCGGGCTCCAGCCGGTCCGCCGGGCAGGGCGGGAAGCGGGGCGGCACCCGCCCGCCGGCCAACGTCGTCTCCCCGCAGAGGCCGTGGGGCCTGATCGCCGCGGCCGTGGCGGTCGCCGTCTTCGCCGCCGCCATCCTCACCTACGCCGTCGTCCAGGTGAACCGGGCCAACGCCGACAAGGTCACCTCGGTCGACCAGATCGCCGACGTCCGGAGCTTCGAGTACGCCAACGGCCAGGAGCACGTGACGACGCCGGTCACCTACACCGAGAACCCGCCGGTGGGCGGCCCGCACGACCCCGAGTGGGCCGACTGCACCGGCACCGTCTACGACGTCGACATCCGGCACGAGAACGCCGTGCACAGCATGGAGCACGGCGCGACGTGGATCGCCTACGACCCCGACGCCGTCAGCGACGAGGACCTGTCGACCCTGGAGGAGCTGGTCGACGGCCGCTCCGGGCTGATGCTCGCCCCGTACGCCGGGCTCGGCTCGCCGATCAGCCTGCAGTCGTGGAACCACCAGCTGTCCGTGGACTCCGCGACCGACGAGCGGGTCGAGCAGTACGTCGACTTCATGACGTTCAACGCCGACTTCTACCCCGAGATCGGCGCCAGCTGCGAGAACCCGACCTTCATCAGCGACCCCCTGGTCGTCGGTGAGGCCAGCCGCGGCGCCGACGCGGCCGCGACCGACGCCCCGACCACGGAGACCCCGGCGGACACGACCACCGAGCCGGAGAGCACCACCCCCTGAGCACCAGCGAGGTGACCATGACCGCGACCGACAGCCCCGCCGGACCGGCTCCCGGCCGTCCGCACCGCCGGCTGACCGCGCTGCTGGTCGCGGTCATCGCCGTGGGGCTCCTCGCAGCGGGCGGTGGGCTGGCGGTCGCGCTGGGACTCGGGCGCACCGCGCCGCCCGCGGCCGACTCGGTCGACGCCGGCTTCGCCCGGGACATGTCCCGGCACCACCTGCAGGCGGTGGAGATGGCCAACCTGGCGCTGGACCGGAGCACGGACGCCGAGGTCCGGCAGCTGGCCTTCGACATCTCCTCGACGCAGACCAACCAGGTGGGCCGGATGCAGGGCTGGCTGGCGCTGTGGGGCCTCCCGCCGACCAGCGGCGAGGTCATGGCCTGGATGAGCGACGGCACGTCCGGTCACGACATGAGCCACATGGACGGCGCCGACGGGGCGGTGATGCCCGGCATGGCCACCGAGCAGGAGCTCGCGACGCTGCGCTCGCTGTCCGGGACGGCGTTCGACGTGATGTTTCTGCAGCTGGTGATCCGGCACCACCAGGGCGGGCTGGAGATGGCCGAGTACGGCGCCGAGCACGCCGAGCTGGCCGCCGTCCGGCAGCTGTCCCGCTCGATCGCGGAGACCCAGACCGCGGAGACGACCACCATGGAGTCGATGCTGCGGGCCCGCGGCGGCACCCCCCTGCCGGGGCCCTGACCCACCGGCCGCGGCGTGCCGGTCGGCTGGTAGCGTCTCTCCCCGGCACCTCGCGAGGGGCGCCGCGCGGAACGAGCCCCCGTAGCTCAGGGGATAGAGCACTGCCCTCCGGAGGCAGGGGCGCAGGTTCGAATCCTGCCGGGGGCACCCACACCCCAGCTCGGACCGCCCACCACCGCCCGCCCGGCCACTCGGCCCGGCGGGCGGTCGTGCGTCCGGGCCCCGGTCCCGGGCGTCACCTGTGAAGGCGCGCCACTCGACACCGTGCTCATCGACCCCGGTGCGGTCGCGCCGGTTGCCGCGAGGCTACTGCGACTCGATGGTGATCACCCAGCTCGCGAGAGCCACGGCCAGGTCCTCGTCCTCGTCGCCCCCCACGGGAGGCGGGACCGAGGCGTCGAGCAGCAGTCCGCGGACGCGGTCCACGGTGGCTGCGGGGCGGTAGACGACCTCGATGATCGACGGCCCTCCACTCGGCGCAGGTCGGATGTCCCTGACCTGCAGCTCGGAATGGCGAGCAGCGATGGCCGCGGAGTCGGCCAGGGCCGCGACGACTCGCTCGGCCCACCCGGGCGAGGAGGACTCCCTGATCCAACGTTCGTTGGGCTGGCCCGAGTCCGGGTCGACGGGGTTCACGGGACCCACCCCGGACACAGCCGGGTCGCGGGGACGGGCCGGTGAAGAGGCGGGCGCCCCACCCGCGCCACCACCCCTGGTGCACCGGGCGACAGCCGGACAGGATCTCGACCAGCTCGATCGGCTGACAGGCGGGAGTGGGCGGCAGCGTGGACAGCGCCGGCCGGCCGGGGCTGATGCCCGCGGCCTTCTTCGGACACGGCAACCCGATGAACGCGCTCGAGGTGAACCGCTACACGTCCGCGTGGCGCGCGTTCGGTGCGGCGGTGCCGCGCCCCCGCGCGATCCTGGTGGTCAGCGCGCACTGGTACATCAACGCGACCGCGGTCACGGTGATGCCGCGACCGCGCACGATCCACGACTTCTACGGCTTCCCGCAGGAGCTGTTCGACGTGCAGTACCCGGCGCCCGGTCTGCCGGAGCTCGCCGAGGAGGTCAGCGACGTCGTCCACCCGACGTGGGTGGGCGGGGACGTCGACAGCTGGGGCATCGACCACGGCACCTGGTCGGTGCTCGTGCACGCGTTCCCGGACGCCTCCATCCCGGTCGTGCAGCTCAGCATCAACGCCCACAAGAGCATGGAGTACCACCTCCAGCTCGGCGCGCGGCTCGCGCCGCTGCGCGAGCGCGGCGTGCTGGTCGTGGCCAGCGGCAACGTCGTGCACAACCTGCGCGGCATGAACTGGTCGCTGAAGGACGACGGCTTCGACTGGGCGCAGCGCTTCGACCGGGACGCCAAGGAGCGCATGCTCACCGCGCCGACCGAGTTCGCGACGCTGGACGCGCACGCGGACTACCGCACCGCCGTGCCCACGCCGGACCACTTCATCCCCGCGCTGTACCTCGCCGGGCTGGCGGGCGCGGCCGGCGACCAGTCGGCCGCCGTGCTGGTCGACGGGTACGCGTACGGCTCGCTGTCGATGACCGCCTACACGCTGGGCCTGGACTGCGGGCCGGTGGCCGAGACCGGCGGAGCCGCGGAGGCGCCGCCGGACGTGCCACCGGACGGCTCCAACATCTGACGGCCGGGCCCGGCGGGACGCCGCGGTCAGCCCTCGTCGTACCGGGTGTACGTCGCGGCCATCGTCCCCGACGGGTCCAGCCGGGCCAGCAGGGCGTCGCCGATGGCGGCGAGCTGGTCGATCTGCTCGTCGGTGAGCGGATCGACGACGTGCTGCCGCACGGTGGCCACGTGGCCCGGGGCGGCCTCCTGCACCTTCCCCCACCCCGGCCCGGTCAGCCGGGCGTTGGTGGCGCGCCGGTCCGCCGGGCAGGGGAAGCGCTCCACCAGGCCGCGGCCCTCCAGCCGGCTGACCACGTGCGAGAGGCGGGGCAGCGTGGCGTTGGTCTGCCGGGCCAGCTCGGTCATCCGCAGGGTCCGGCCGGGCGCCTCGGAGAGCATCGCCAGCACGTAGTAGTCGAAGTGCGTCAACCCGGTGTCCCGGCGCAGCTGCGCGTCCAGCACGCCCGGCAGCAGCTCCAGCACCGCGGCGAGGCGGATCCAGGCGCGCAGCTGTCGTCGGTCGAGCCAGGGTGTGTCCACGGTCACGTCCTCAAGGGAATAGTTGTAGCTACAAGTGTGCTGTGCGAGACGGAAGCCATCACCACAACGACAGGAGCACCGTCGTGGCGCACGTGAGCATCATCGGCACCGGCAACATGGGCCCGGCCATCGCCGGCGTCGTCACCAAGGGCGGCAACACCGTCGAGCTGCTCGGCCGCGGGGACGCCGACACGCCTGTCACCGGCGAGGTCGTCGTCCTGGCCGTCCCCCACCCCGCGGTCGCCGACGTCATCGCCCAGCGCGGCGACCAGCTGGCCGGCAAGGTCGTCGTCGACCTGACCAACCCGCTGGACTTCGAGACGTTCGACTCCCTGGTCGTCCCGGCCGACGGCTCGGCGGCCGCCGAGATCGCCGCTGCACTGCCCCGGTCGCGGGTCGTCAAGGCGTTCAACACCACCTTCGCCGCCACCCTGGTGTCCGGGACCGTCGGCGGGCAGCCGACCACCGTGCTGATCGCCGGCGACGACGCCGACGCCAAGTCGCTGCTGGCCGGCATCGTCACCGCCGGCGGACTGCGCGCGATCGACGCCGGCTCGCTGCGCCGGGCCCGCGAGCTCGAGGCGCTCGGCTTCCTGCAGATCACCCTGGCCGCCGGCGAGGAGATCGCCTGGACCGGCGGGTTCGCCGTCGCCGCCTGACGACCGCCGCCCCGCACGCCCAGCCGGCGCGGGGGCGGCGGAACCCGCCACCCCGCGACGCGACCCGCCACCCCGCGCCGCGATCACCGCCGAGGAGTCCCCCATGAGCACGCCCATCCGCAGCACCACGACCGCGGCCGCCGACGCCCGCATCCCGGGCACGCACCCCTTCGCCGCACACCTGCGGCGCACTGCCGCCCTCGAGGCCGCGCAGCCGCACCGGCCCTGGACGCCGGAGGACGGGCCGCTGCCCAGCCTCTACCTGTCCCACGGCGGCGGGCCGCTGCCCTTCGCCAGCCGCGAGTGGCTGGACCCGCTCCACGGCTGGGCCCGGGCCCTGCCGAAGCCGAAGTCCGTGCTGGTCGTCTCCGCGCACTGGGAGTCCGCGCCGCTGTCGGTCAGCGCCGACCGGCCCGACGAGCTGGTCTACGACTTCGGCGGGTTCGACCCGCTCTACCACTCGTTCCGCTACGACACCCCCGACGCCGGCGGGCTGGCGCGCCAGGTGGTCGGGCTCATGCCGGACGCCGAGCAGGTGCACCAGCACAACCGCCGCGGGCTGGACCACGGCGCCTGGGTGCCGCTGAAGATCATGTACCCGGCGGCCGACGTCCCGGTCCTGCAGCTGAGCCTGCCCACCGAGGACCCGGACCGGCTGCTCGCCCTCGGGGAGCGGTTGCGGCCGCTGCGCGAGCAGGGGGTGCTGGTGGTCGGCTCGGGCCACATGACCCACGGCCTGCCCTTCCTCACCCGGGAGATGTTCACCGAGAACCGGGTGCCCGGCTGGTCGGCCGACTTCGACGCCTGGGCCGCCGACGCGCTGGCCCGCGGCGACGTCGCCGAGCTCGCCCGCTACCGCACCGCCGCTCCGGGCATGCCCTACGCACACCCCACGGTGGAGCACTTCACGCCGCTGTTCGTGACCCTCGGGGCGGCGACCGATCCCACCGCGCCGGTGGTCACGACGCTCGACGGCTACGGCGTCGGCCTGTCCCGGCGTTCGTTCCAGGCGGCCTGACGACGGTCAGGCCTCGGTCACCGCTCCCCCGGCCACCTCGAACCGACGGGTGGTGTGCACCGCCTCGAGCATCCGGCGGTCGTGGGTGACCAGCAGCAGCGTGCCCGGGTAGTCGGCCAGCGCCTGCTCCAGCTGCTCGATCGCCGCCAGGTCCAGGTGGTTGGTCGGCTCGTCGAGGACCAGCACGTTGACCCCGCGGGCCTGCAGCAGGGCGAGCGCCGCCCGGGTCCGCTCGCCGGGCGAGAGGGTGTCCGCGGGGCGCAGCACGTGGTCGGCGCGCAGGCCGAACTTGGCGAGCAGCGTCCGGACGTCGGCGTCCGGCCGGTCCGGCACCTCCCGGCCGAACGCGCGCGCCAGCGGCTCCTCCCCCAGGAACACCTGACGCGCCTGGTCCACCTCGCCGAGGTGGACGCCGGACCCGAGCGACGCGGCCCCCTCGTCGAGCGGGAGCCGGCCCAGCAGCGCCGCGAGCAGCGTGCTCTTGCCCGCGCCGTTCGCCCCGGTGATCGCGACCCGGTCGCCCCAGTCGACCTGCAGGTCCACCGGGCCGAGCTGGAAACCACCGCGACGGACGACGGCGCCGCGCAGCGTGGCCACGACGTTCCCGGACCGGGGGGCCGCGGCGATCTCCATCCGCAGCTCCCACTCCTTGCGGGGCTCCTCGACGACGTCCAGCCGCTCGATCCGCCGCTCGGTCTGCCGGGCCTTGGCCGCCTGCTTCTCCGACGTCGCCCGCATGTGCGCCCGGATGTTCTTGTCCGGCTCGCTCCGCTGGCTGCGCACCGCGTTGCGGATGCCCTTGGCCATCCAGTTGCGCTGCATCCGGGCCCGGGCCTCCAGCTCACCCCGGGTGCCGGCGTACTCCTCGTACTCCTCGCGCGCGTGCCGGCGGGCGACCTCGCGCTCGGCCAGGTACGCGTCGTAGCCGCCGTCGTGCACCCGGACCAGCTGCTGGGCGAGGTCCAGCTCCACGACCCGGGTGACCGTGCGGGCGAGGAACTCGCGGTCGTGGCTGACCACCACCACGCCGGCCCGGAGGCCGGCGACGAAGCGCTCCAGCCGGTCCAGCCCGGCGAGGTCCAGGTCGTTGGTGGGCTCGTCGAGCAGCAGCACGTCGTAGCGGGACAGCAGCAGCGAGGCCAACCCGACCCGGGCCGCCTGGCCGCCGGACAGGCCGGTGGTCGGCGCCTCGAGCGGCACGCCGGGCGCGACGTCGGCGAGCGCCTCCGCCGCCCGCTCGGTCAGGTCCGCCCCGCCCAGGCCCAGCCAGCGCTCGAGCGCGTCGGCGTAGGCGTCGTCGGCAACGGGGGCGCCGGCGGTGAGCGCCTCGGTGGCCGCGTCGAGGGCGGCGTGCGCCACGGCCACGCCGGTCCGCCGGGCCAGCAGGTCCAGGACCGTCTCCCCCGGCTGCCGGTCCGCCTCCTGCGGCAGGTAGCCGACCGTCGCGGTCGGCGGCGAGAGCACGACCTCCCCGGACTCGGCGGGCAGCAGGCCGGCCAGGGTGCGGAGCAGGGTCGACTTGCCGGCGCCGTTGACCCCGACCAGGCCGACGACGTCCCCGGGGGCGACCACGAGGTCGAGGTCGGCGAACAGGACGCGGGCGCCGTGGCCGGCGGCCAGACCACGGGCGAGCAGGGTGGCGGACACCCGCCCATGGTGCCGACCGGCTCCCCGGGCGGTCGAACGGGCTCGAGGACAGCGGGTTCGAGGACAGCGGGTTCGAGGACTCAGCCGGACCCGGGAGGATCCCGCGGCCGCAGCACGTCGTCGGCGATCTCGTCGAGCAGGCCCTCCAGGGCCGCCAGGGCGTCGGCGCCCCCGCCGGTGCGCCGGCGGACCAGCCACGGCTGGAGGTTGTCGTAGCCGCGGACGGAGACCCGGCTGAGCGGGCGCACCCGGTAGGCGTCCACCCCCCGCAGCTGCCGGGCGAGCTCCTCGTCGACCAGGACGGTGCCCGGCCGGGCGATCGCGGTCAGCCGGCTGGCCAGGTTCACCACCGGCGCGTAGACGTCGCCGAGCCGGGTGAGCACCGCCCCGAACGCCATCCCCACGCGCAGCGGCGGCCGGTCGTCGGCGGCGGCCCACTCGACCGGCAGCCGCAGGGCGATCTCGACCGCGTCGACCGGGTCCCCGGCGGTGAACAGCACCCCGTCGCCGACGGCCTTGACCACCCGGCCGCGGTGCCGGGCGACGAGGTCGGCGGACAGCCCCTCGAAGTCCTCCACCATCGCGCCGAGCGCGCGCCCGCCCATGCCCAGGGAACGCGTCGTGTAGCCGACCAGGTCGGCGAAGCCGACGGCCAGCTGGCGGCGGTCGACCGCGCCGGCGGGCGCGGCCCTCAGCCGCCCGGCGTTCGCGGCGAGGTGGCGGCGCCAGACGTAGTCCTGCAGCTCGCTCATCAGCGGCAGCAGCACCTCGGCGTGCCGGACGACGTCGGCCACCGCCTCGGCGCTCCGGTCGGCGAGCAGGGCGGCGAACATGTCGGTCTGCCAGTCGGCCAGCCGGGACAGCGACTGGCCCATCGCGCGGACGATCGACGCCTCGGTGTCGGGGTCGATGAAGCCGGTGGCGATGAGCGCCGACAGCCGGGCCAGCGCGGCGACGTCGGCGTCGGTGAAGGCCCGGTCCTCGTCGGGGACGTCGGCGAAGCCCAGCGCACGCCACAGCCGCCGGGTGCGCTCCGGTGGCATCCCCGCCAGCTCGGTCACCTCACGGCGCGTGTAGCGACGGGGCCCGTCGAGCAGCAGGCGCTCGAGGGCTTCGCTGGGATCGGTGTCGCCGGGTCCCGGTCCCGCCAGGGCTCAGTCCGCCCGTGCTCCGTCGGTGGCGGCGACCACCGGCCGGTAGGTGCTCACGTCGGCCGAAGCTACCGAACCGCTGTGCCGCGGGTCACGGCGCGGGTTCCCGGCAGTCGCCGGCCGGTGCGCTTGGATCGCCGCGGACCCCGACGGAGGAGAACGTCATCAGCAGCGGCCCCGGGCACGCGGTCGACCCGGTGCGGGTCGAGGTGCGCGGCCTCACGAGGCCTTCGGCCACGTGCGGGCGGTGGACGACCTGACCTTCACCGTCGAGCCCGGGCAGGTGACCGGGTTCCTCGGCCCCAACGGTGCGGGGAAGACGACCACGCTGCGCACGGCGCTGGGCCTGGTCATCCCCGACACCGGGACGACGACGTTCGACGGCACGCCCTACGCACGGCTCGCCGACCCGCTGCGCCGGGTCGGCGCCGTGCTGGAGACGGCGTTCCACCCGGCCCGCACCGGGCGCAACCACCTGCGGGTCTACTGCCGCGCCGCCGGGCTGCCGGTCTCCCGCGCCGACGTGGTGCTCGACCAGGTGGGGCTCACCCCGGCCGCCGACCGCAAGGCCGGTGGCCACTCCCTGGGCATGCGCCAGCGGCTGGGCCTGGCCACCGCGCTGCTCGGCGACCCCGCCGTCCTCGTGCTCGACGAGCCGGCGAACGGCCTGGACCCCGAGGGCATCCAGTGGCTGCGCGGCTTCCTGCGCCACCTGGCCCACGAGCAGGGCCGCACGGTCCTGGTCTCCAGCCACCTGCTGTCCGAGGTCGAGCAGACCGTCGACCGGGTGGTCATCGTCGGCGCCGGCCGGCTGGTCCAGCAGGGCTCGGTGGCCGAGCTGCGCGCGGCGCGGACGTCGGGACGGTGTTCGTCCGCAGCCCGCGGGCCGCGCAGCTCGCCGAGGTCCTGCGCGCCGGCGGGACGACCGCCGAGGCCACCGGCACGGACGCCCTCACCGTCACCGGGCTGTCCACGGACGCGGTGGGCCGGCGGGCGTTCGCGGCCGGCATCGGGCTGCACGAGCTGCGGTCCCGCACCAGCGGGCTCGAGGAGGTCTACTTCCAGCTCACCGCGGGCCAGGAGCAGTTCGCCGCCGCCGAGGCCGGCGCGGGCGAGCAGGGGGCGACCCGGTGATCCGGCTGGTCCGGTCCGAGTGGACGAAGCTGCTGACCACCCGGGTGTGGCTCGGGCTCCTGGTGGCCGCGTGCGCGCTGGCCGCCGGGTCCACCGCGCTGCTCACCGCCTTCGCCGGCGACCCGCAGAGCGGCCTGCCCCCGGTCGACAGCAGCCGGTACGAGCAGCTGGCCCTGGCCACCGGAGCCGACGTCGTCGGGCTGTCGCTCATCCTGGGCATCATCGGGACGACCCAGGAGTACCGGCACCGGACGGCGACGCCCACCTTCCTGGCCTCCCCGCGGCGGGGCCGGGTGGTGGTGGCCAAGCTCGCCGCGTACGCCGTCGCCGCCGTCCCCTTCGCCCTCGCGGTGGTGGCCGTCACGCTGCTGGTCGTCGTCCTCCACGGCGGCGCCCGCGGCGGCGAGCTGTCCTGGACCGCCGGCAACATGGAGGTCCTGCTCCGCTCCGGGCTGGCGATCGTCGTCTACGCGATCATCGGCGTGGGGGTCGGCGCGCTGCTGCGCAACCAGGTCGGCGCGATCGTCGGCGCGCCGGTGTACCTCTTCGTCGTCGAGCCGGTGATCCGCTCGATCCCGGCGACGGCCCCGGCGTACAAGTGGATGCCGGGCGGCGCGCTGGAGGCGATGACGGCCACCTCGCAGGGGCCCGACCTGCTCCAGGCGTGGCAGGGGGCCCTCGTGCTGCTCGGCTACGGGTTGCTCGCCGCCGTCCTGGGCACTGCCTTCGCCGTACGCCGGGACGTCGTCTGACGCTCCCGGAGCCCCCCGCCACCGACCTCCCGAGGAGCGCCGATGACCGCTGATCCGTCGACCCCCCGGATGACCGCGACGAGGCTGGCCCGTCTCGTCGCGGACGGGGACGCCGAGGCGGTGCGCGCGGCGGTCACCGCGCAGCCACGGCTGCTCGCCGAGGTGGTGGAGCGCGACGGGGACGGCGGCTGGACGCCGCTGCACCAGGCGGTCCTCGCGCGCTCCGACGCGCTCGTCCGGCTGCTGGTCGAGGCCGGCGCCGACCCCGCCGCCCGCACCGACGGCGGACGCAGCCCGCTGCACCTGGCCCTCGAGCACGCCCCCGAGCTGGTCGCCGTGCTGCGCGAGCTCGGCGCCCCCGTCGACGCGGCGAGCGCGGCGTTCCTGGACGACGCGGAGCAGCTGGCCACGGCCCTGGACGGCGGGGCGCCGCTGACCGACCCGTCGACCGACGTCGACCTGCTCAGCTGGGCCGCCTGCGGCGGGGCGACCGAGGCGGTGGACCTGCTGCTCACCCGGGGCGCGCACCCCGGCGCGGCGCTGCACGTCGCGGCCGCGGCCGGCTCGGCCCCGGTGGTCCACCGGCTGCTCGGGGCGGGTGCGGCGGTCGACGTCCGGGACCCCGCCACCGGGCGGACCCCGCTGCACTCCGCGGTCGCCTCCGCCCCCGACGAGCAGGTGCTCGCGATGGTGCGGCTGCTGCTGGGCGCCGGCGCGGACGTGGACGCGGTGACCCAGGACGGCGCGAGCGCGCTGGACATCGCCCGGGTCGCCGGTGCCCGCCGCCGGGCGGCGTCCCCCGGCCGGGACCCGGTGTCCGAGACCCTGGTCGAGGTGCTGGTCGCCGCGGGGGCCAGCGGCTGAGCGGGCCGGCCGGCGCCGGAGGGCCCGGTGAGCCGGGACACGTGCCCCGCCGTCCGTCGGACCGGCCAGCGCAGAGGGCTGCGGCGTAGAGTCGGCACCCGGTCCAACGACGTCCCCCGACGAAGAAGGCACTCACCCCGTGGCAAGCGCGAGCTCATCCCAGCCCTCCAACGGAAGCAGCCCCGTGGCCGGATTCGGCACGAACGAGTGGCTCGTCGAGGAGATGTACCAGCAGTACCTCGCCGATCCGCAGAGCGTCGACCAGGCCTGGCACGAGTTCTTCGCCGACTACCGGCCGGGCAGCCCGGTCGCCGACGGGCAGGACCGCGCCGGCCAGGCCACCGCGTCGTCCTCCGCCACCGCCGATGACGACGACGACGAGCCGGCCGCGGCGGCAGAGCCGGCGACGGCCGCCGCGCGGCCGGCGGCCCAGCCCGCCGCCTCCGCGGCGAGCCGGACGACCAACCCCGCGCCCGCGGACGCCGCCGCGTCGGCCGCCCGGCCGGCCAGCCCCGCGGTCCCGCCCGGCACCCAGGAGCAGCCCTCCCGGGCCACCCCCGTCGACCCCCGGTCCGAGGGCACCGTCATCGACCGCGCAGCCGAGCGGGCCTCCCAGCAGGTGAAGGCCGCACCGGCCAAGCCCGCCCCCAAGCCGGGCAACGGCACGCCGGCCGGCAGCGACGGTGGCGGCCCGAAGCGGACCCCGCTCCGCGGTGCCGCGGCCAGCGTCGTCAAGAACATGAACGCCTCGCTGACGGTCCCCACGGCCACCAGCGTCCGGGCCGTGCCGGCCAAGCTGCTGGTCGACAACCGGATCGTCATCAACAACCACCTCGCCCGCGCGCGCGGCGGGAAGGTCTCCTTCACCCACCTGATCGGCTACGCGCTGGTCCGGGCGCTGGACGACTTCCCGAACATGAACAGCGCCTTCGCCGAGGTCGACGGCAAGCCGACCCTGGTGCAGCCGGAGCACGTGAACTTCGGCCTGGCCATCGACCTGCCCAAGGCCGACGGCTCCCGCTCGCTCGTCGTCGCCTCGATCAAGGGCGCCGAGGAGATGGACTTCGCCGAGTTCTGGGGTGCCTACGAGGACATCATCCGGCGGGCCCGGGGCGGCAAGCTCACCATGGACGACTTCTCCGGGACGACGATCAGCCTCACCAACCCGGGCACGATCGGCACCAACCACTCGGTGCCGCGGCTGACCACCAACCAGGGCACGATCGTCGGCGTCGGGGCCATGGACTACCCGGCCGAGTTCCAGGGGATGAGCCCCGAGGCGCTGGCCGAGATGGCCGTCTCGAAGATCATCACGCTGACGTCGACCTACGACCACCGGGTCATCCAGGGCGCGGAGTCCGGCGACTTCCTGCGCCGCATGCACCAGCTGCTGCTGGGCGAGGACGGTTTCTACGACGAGGTCTTCCGCTCGCTGCGGGTGCCCTACGAGCCGGTGCGCTGGGTGCCGGACAAGCGGGTCAGCCACGAGGGCCAGATCGACAAGAACGCCCGGGTCATCGAGGTCATCGAGGCCTACCGGCGCAACGGCCACCTGATGGCGGACACCGACCCGCTGGAGTTCCGGGCACGCACCCACCCGGACCTGGACATCGTCCAGCACGGGCTGACCCTGTGGGACCTCGACCGGGAGTTCCCGGTCGGCGGGTTCGCCGGCGAGCGGGTCATGAAGCTGCGCGACATCCTCGGCGTGCTCCGCCAGTCGTACTGCCGCACGGTCGGCATCGAGTACATGCACATCACCGACCCCGAGGAGCGGCAGTGGCTCCAGGAGCGCATCGAGGTCAAGCACGACCAGCCCACCCGTGAGCAGCAGAAGCGGGTCCTGGCCCGGCTGAACGCCGCCGAGGCGTTCGAGACGTTCCTGCAGACCAAGTACGTGGGGCAGAAGCGGTTCAGCCTCGAGGGCGGCGAGTCCGTCATCCCGCTGCTCGACGAGGTGCTCACGGCCTCCGTCGACCACGACCTCGACGAGGTCGCGATCGGGATGGCGCACCGCGGCCGGCTCAACGTGCTGGCCAACGTGCTCGGCAAGAGCTACTCGAAGATCTTCGGCGAGTTCGAGGGCAACATCGACCCGGGCACCGTGCAGGGCTCCGGCGACGTGAAGTACCACCTCGGGGCCCAGGGCACCTTCGAGCACGAGGGCCGGTCGATCGAGGTCTCGCTGGCCAGCAACCCCAGCCACCTCGAGACGGTCAACCCGGTGCTCGAGGGCATCGTCCGGGCCAAGCAGGACATGATCGACAAGGGCGAGGGCGGCTTCACCGTGCTGCCCGTCCTGCTGCACGGCGACTCCGCGTTCGCCGGTCAGGGCGTGGTGCAGGAGACGCTGAACCTCTCCCAGCTGCGCGGCTACCGCACCGGCGGCACCGTGCACGTGGTCATCAACAACCAGGTCGGCTTCACCACCAGCCCGGCGGCGGCCCGCTCGAGCCTCTACTCGACCGACGTCGCGCGGATGATCGGCGCGCCGGTCTTCCACGTGAACGGCGACGACCCCGAGGCCTGCGTGCGGGTGGCCCGGCTGGCGATCGACTACCGGCAGACGTTCAAGAAGGACGTCGTCATCGACATGGTCTGCTACCGCCGGCGCGGCCACAACGAGGGCGACGACCCGTCGATGACCCAGCCGCTGATGTACGACATCATCGACCGCAAGCGCTCGGTCCGGAAGCTGTACACCGAGGCGCTGGTCGGCCGCGGCGACATCACGCTGCAGGAGGCCGAGGAGGCGCTGAAGGACTACCGCGGCCAGCTGGAGCGGGCGTTCGCCGAGACGCACGACGCGCAGGACTCCTCCGAGGCCCGGCCGGTCATGGACCCGCGCACCCCGCAGCAGTCGGAGGTGCAGACGGCGATCCCGCTCGAGGTGCTCAAGGCGATCGGCGACGCGCACGTCTCCCTGCCCACGGACTTCACCGTCCACCCGAAGCTGCAGCGGCTGCTGGAGCGGCGGGCGGCGATGGCCAGCGAGGGCGGCATCGACTGGGCGATGGGCGAGCTCACCGCGTTCGGGTCGCTGCTCATGCAGGGCGTCCCGGTGCGGCTGGCCGGCCAGGACTCCCGCCGGGGCACGTTCGTCCAGCGGCACTCGGTGCTCATCGACCGGGAGACCGGCCGGGAGCACACGCCGCTCGCGCACCTGTCCGAGGACCAGGGGAAGTTCTTCGTCTACGACTCGCTGCTGTCGGAGTACGCGGCGCTGGGCTTCGAGTACGGCTACTCGGTGGCCAACCCGAAGGCCCTGGTGCTGTGGGAGGCCCAGTTCGGCGACTTCGTCGACGGCGCGCAGATGGTGATCGACGAGTTCATCTGCTCCGGTGAGGCCAAGTGGGGACAGCGCTCCGGCGTCGTCCTGCTGCTGCCGCACGGGCTCGAGGGGCAGGGTCCGGACCACTCCAGCGGCCGGATCGAGCGCTTCCTGCAGCTGTCGGCGGAGAACAACATGACCGTCGCCAACTGCTCGACCCCGGCGAACTACTTCCACCTGCTCCGCCGCCAGGCGCTGTCGGATGTGCACCGCCCGCTGGTGGTGTTCACCCCCAAGTCGCTGCTGCGGGCCAAGGCCGCGGTCAGCGCGGTGGCCGACTTCACCGACGACGGCTTCCACCCGGTCCTGGCCGACCCGGGGGTCGGCGGGGAGCCGCTGGACGCCTCGGCGGTCCGCCGGGTCCTGCTGTGCAGCGGGAAGGTCAGCTACGAGCTGCTCTCCCAGCGGGAGGTCGAGGGGCGGACCGACACCGCCCTGCTGCGGGTCGAGCAGCTCTACCCGCTGCCGGCCGAGGAGATCGCGGCCGCGCTCGAGCGCTACCCGAACGCGCAGGACGTCGTCTGGGTGCAGGAGGAGCCGGCCAACATGGGGGCCTGGCAGTTCATGGCCTGCAACCTGCCCGAGCACCTGCCCGCGGGCCGGGCGCTGCGGCGGGTCTCCCGCAAGGCGTCGGCGAGCCCGGCGGTGGGCTCGGCGAAGGTGCACGAGGTGGAGCAGCGCGCGCTCGTCGCCCGCGCGTTCGCCGACTGAGCCCGGAGGCGGGGCGTGCACTCCACACCGATCGGCTGCGGTCGTGTACTTCACTGACCGCGGCATCGAGGAGCTGGCCGGCCGGCGGGGCGAGGAGGAGGTCACCCTCGCCTGGCTGGCCGACCAGCTGCAGGCCTTCGTCGACGAGCACCCCGACTTCGAGGTGCCGGTCGAGCGGCTGGCCACCTGGCTGGCCCGCGGCGGCACGGACGACGACGCGGACGAATGACGGAGGACCACCCTCCCCCCACGCCTCGCGAGCTCGGCGCGGGACCCTGACGGGCGGCCGTTCCAGCCGTGCCGTTCCGCGCGCCTCCCGCACGGGCTGAGGCTGCGGCTGCACCCTGCGTAGGTGCTCGGTCACTCGCATGCGCTGTCGGGGCTCGCGACCGGGGCCGCCTCGCTCCCGTGGGTGCCCGTCGAGGGCCCGGTCGCGCAGGTCGCCTGGGTCGCCGCGGTCGGCGGGTTCGCGATGCTGCCGGACCTGGACCAGTCAGGCTCCACGATCGCCCGGATGTGGGGACCGCTCACCGACGCCCCCGCCGGGGTGGTCGGCACGGCCGCGCGCGGGCACCGGTGGGGCACGCACGACGCCGTCCTCGGGCCGCTGGTCTTCGGCCTGCTGGCCTACGCCGCCAGCTGGGCGTACTGGTCCAGCCTGCTGGTGCTCGCGCTCGCCGTGGGCCTGGCTCTGCGGGCCCTGCACTTCGTCATCCCGGGCCGGGCGGAGAACACCGTGATCGGCAACCTGGTGCTCTCGTGGGGCGCCGCGTGGCTGCTGCTCGAGCACAGCCCCAGCCCGCTGTGGCTGCCGCTGGCCGTCGTCCTCGGGACCCTCACCCACATCGCCGGCGACTTCCTGACCAAGGAGGGCGTCCCGGTCCCGCTGTTCTGGCTGGTGCGCCGCAGCCGGCTGGCGCCGATCCACCTGCGCACCGGGACGACGCTGGAGAAGGCCGTCCTGGCACCGCTGTTCCTCGCTGCCGCGGTTGCGTTCCTGTACCTCAACACCGGGGCGCGCGAGCTGCTCGACCCGCTGCTGCACCAGTTCGACGCCCGCAGCTGACCCCCGGCGCCGGCTCAGTCCCGCGGTGGGGCGGCCGGCAACCGGCCGGGGCGTGGCCGGAGTCGCCCGACGACCCGGCCGACCACGACGGCCGGCCCGAACGCGCGGCTGTCGTCGGCGACCAGCGGGTTGTCCCCCTCGACCCAGTGCCCGCCCGGCACGGCGCGGCGCACGCGCTTGACCACCAGCAGCTCCGGGCGCGCGGGGAACCGGGCCAGCACGACGTCCCCGGGGTGCACGCGCGTGCGCCGGCCGACCCGGCGGACCAGCAGCCGGTCCCCGTGCCGGACGGTCGGGGACATGGACGGGCCGGTGACCCGGGCCAGCGCCCAGCGTGTGGGCAGGCCGGCGGGCTGCGGCGGCGGGCCGCTGGACGTGTTCGCGCTGATCACCGCGAGTAGGGTCGCAGACGAACGTTCCCCACGATCCCCGGAGGCACCCTCATGCGTCTGTTCCGCATGTTCTCCGCCGTGGAGGCCACCGCGCACTGCGACCTCCCCTGCGGCGTGTACGACCCGGCCCAGGCCCGGATCGAAGCCGAATCGGTCAAGGCCATCCAGGAGAAGTACCAGGCCAGCGACGACGAGGTCTTCAAGATGCGCGCGGTGCTCATCAAGGAGCACCGGTCCGACCTGGTGAAGCACCACCTGTGGGTGCTGTGGACCGACTACTTCAAGCCCCCGCACTTCGAGAAGTACCCGCAGCTGCACGAGCTGTTCAACAAGGCCACCAAGCAGGCCGGCGCCGCCGGCGGCAAGGGCAGCATGGACCCGGCCGAGGGTCAGAAGCTGCTGGACTACATCGCGGAGATCGACCGGATCTTCTGGGAGACGAAGGCCGCGGCCTGACGAAGGACCGGGGCGGCGCCCGGCGACGGTCTCCGTCGCTGGGCGCCGTCGCGTTCCGGTCTAGCTCTCCCGCCGAGCCGCGTCCTGCCGCAGGGTCTCCTCGCGCCGCCCCTCCTGCCGCGCCGCCTCCTGCCGCGCCGCCTCCTCGCGAAACATCTCCTGCCGCGCCGCCCGCTGGTCCGCAGGGCGACCCTCGCGCCGCCCCGACCGCAGGGTCTCGGTGGCGAACCGGACGACCAGCGGCGTGGGGCCGGTGACGACCAGCGCCCGCAACGCCGCGCGCAGCAGCAGGATCGCGCCGAAGTTCTCCAGGACCTCCTCCAGGTGGGTGCCCACCTGCAGCGGCCAGCCGTTCGTGCCTGGGGCGTCCAGCACCCCGTTGAGCGTCTCCATGCCCAGCGCGCCGCTGAAGAACAACGCCAGCCCGAGGAGCAGGTCGGCCCGCGGGGGCCCGGACAGCCGGGTCATGAGGTTCCAGAAGCACCAGCAGCAGAAGGCCGCCAGCACCAGGCCGGGCAGCACCCACGCGTAGCGCAGCTGGACCGACAGGCTGGACCCCAGCTGGTCACCCACGCCCGCGAGCCGCTCGTGCAGGGCCGCGAAGTCGTCGAAGCCGAACAGCAGCAGCACGACGGACGTCGCGGCGAACGCGAGCGACAGCCGGCGGTCGTGCGACCGGGCGAGCACCGCCGCCAACGCGTGGCCGGCCGCCCCGGCCAGGAAGATGCCGACGCTGAGGAAGGCCCACAGACCCATCTCCTGGGAGACCCCGAAGAAGCGGCGGACCGGTGACTCGTCGGCGGAGAGGAACTCCACACCCGGCGCGATGTTGGGCAGCCCCAGGCTCAGCGCCGCCAGCACCAGGGAGAGGACCCCCAGTGCCCGGGTGACGCTCCGGCCCGTCATGGGCCGCGCGAGATCGACGTCCTGCACACCCTCACCTCCTCCGATCGTTCCCGTCCGGAGGGTGACGGACGGGTGACGGCGGACGTTACAGAAGGTGACGCGCTCGTGGGGCGTCCCGCCGCACGCCTGTGACCAGCGGACCTGCCCGCCGATCGCGCGGGGGCGAGCTGTGGTCACGGATGCGGCGGTGCGGCGGAGGGGCTCCCGGTACCGTTTGGCCACGATGCGCATCGACCGGGCCGGGTGGCCTTTCCTCGCCGTGCCTCTCGCCTCCGCGGCCGTGTCCGTGGCCGCGGGCCGGGGCACCGGTTCCCGCTGGACCCGGCGGGCCGCCTGGCCCTTCCTGGCGTTGGGCGCCTACATGGCGGTCTTCTTCCGGGATCCCGACCGCCGCTGCGACACCACGGCGCCGGACCCGGACGAGGTCCTCTCCCCCGCCGACGGTGTGGTGATGGTGGCCGGGGAGCCGCAGGAGGACGTCGCCCCCGAGGGCGACTGGCAGCAGGTCAGCGTCTTCCTCTCCGTCGTCGACGTGCACGTCAACCGCTCGCCGTACCGGGGGCGGGTGACCTCCGCCGGCTACCGGCCGGGCAGCTTCCTGGCCGCCTACCGCAAGGAGAGCGCGCACCGCAACGAGCGCAGCGAGCTGTGGGTGAGCGACGGCGACCGCACCGTCGTCTTCCGGCAGATCGTCGGGGTGCTGGCCCGGCGGATCGTCACCCGGGTGCGCGAGGGCGACGAGGTGGTCACCGGCCAGCGCATCGGCCTGATGAAGTTCGGGTCGCGGATGGACGTCTTCGTGCCCCGCGACTGCACCGTCACGGTCACGCAGGGACAGCGGGTGCGCGGCGGCGAGACCGTCATCGCCCGCTGGTCCCGGCCCAGCTGAGGAGGGCCGGGCATGCCCGGGAGACGTACGACCACCGTCGAGTTCGTCCGGGGGTCGGTGCGCGGTGGACGGCGGCGCGCGCGGTCGTCGCTGCCGAGCCTGTTCACCCTCGCCAACATGATGTGCGGGTTCGGCGCGATCCTGGTCTCCTTCCGCGGGGAGTACCGGCTGGCCTGCCTCCTGGTGGGGCTGTCGGTGGTCTTCGACATCGCCGACGGCGCGGTGGCCCGGCTGGTCGGTGCGGTCTCCCCGTTCGGGCTGCAGTTCGACTCGCTGGCCGACCTGGTGTCCTTCGGGCTGGCGCCGTCGCTGGTGGTGTTCGCGCTGTTCTCCGACGGCCGCGACCAGTGGGACCCGCTCGGCTGGCTGGCCTGCTTCCTGTGGGTGGCGTGCGCGGCGATCCGGCTGGCGCGGTTCAACACCACCATCGACCCGACCGCGGACAAGCGGTACTTCACCGGGCTGCCCAGTCCCGGGGCCGCGGGGGTGGTGCTGGCCAGCGTGTACGCCTTCGCCGACGTGATGCAGGGACGCGACCGGCTGTGGGTGCTGCTGGTCGTCGTCGTCCCCGGGCTGCTGATGGTCAGCACCGTGCGGTGGCGGTCCTTCCGGTCGCTGGTCAGCCCGAAGAGCGGCAAGCCCTACGGCCTCGTCGTCGCCGCGGTGCTCGTCGTGGTCGGGATGATCACCGTGCCGGTGGTGACCGTCTGCCTGCTCGCCTACGGCTACCTGTTCTCGCCGCTGGTGATGCCCGTGCTGTCCCCGCTGGGCCGGCTGGTGCCGGCACGACTGAAGGAGACGCTGTCGTGAGCGGACCGGGCCGCGTGCGGCAGGTGCGGCCGGAGGACGTCCCGGCGATGGTCCGGCTGGTCCGCGAGCTGGCCGCCTACGAGAAGGCCGAGCACGAGGCGCTGATGACCGAGGACCAGCTGTCCGCGGCGCTGTTCGCGGAGCAGCCGGCGCTGTTCGGCCACGTGGCGGTCGCCGACGGGACCGACGAGGTCGTCGGCCTGGCGCTGTGGTTCCTCAACTTCTCCACCTGGCGCGGTACGCACGGGGTCCACCTGGAGGACCTCTACGTCAGCCCCGGGCACCGCGGCACCGGCCTCGGCCGGCAGCTGCTGCGCACGCTGGCAGAGCTGTGCGTGGAGCGCGGCTACTCGCGGCTGGAGTGGGTGGTGCTGGACTGGAACACCCCGTCGATCGACTTCTACAGAGCCGCGGGTGCCGTGCCGATGGAGGACTGGACGGTCTTCCGGCTCACCGGGGACGCGCTCGGCCGGTTCGCCGGCGCGCTCCGCTGAGCGGTCGCCGCCGTGCCACCTGACAGATCCCACCCGACCCGACAGACGAGGAGCCGACGGGTGACGACCGAGCGTGCGGAGTCCCAGTGCTGGTTGACCGACATGGACGGCGTGCTCGTGCACGAGGGCAACGCCCTGCCCGGTGCCGCGGAGTTCCTGCAGCGGCTGGTGGACCGGCAGCGCCGGTTCCTGGTGCTCACCAACAACTCCATCTTCACCCCGCGGGACCTCGCCGCCCGGCTGGCCCGGTCGGGGTTGAGCGTGCCGGAGCAGTCGATCTGGACCTCGGCCCTGGCGACGGCGGACTTCCTGTCCTCCCAGCTGCCCGGCGGGTCGGCGTACGTCATCGGTGAGGCTGGGCTGACCACGGCGCTGTACGAGGCCGGCTACACGCTCACCGACACCGACCCCGACTACGTGGTGCTCGGCGAGACCCGCACCTACTCGTTCGAGGCGATCACCCGGGCGATCCGGCTGGTCGGGGCCGGCGCGCGGTTCATCGCGACCAACCCCGACGTCACCGGCCCGTCCCCCGAGGGGCCGCTGCCGGCGACCGGCTCGGTCGCCGCCATGATCACCAAGGCGACCGGCGCGGAGCCGTACTTCGTCGGCAAGCCCAACCCGATGATGTTCCGCAGCGCGATGAACCGGATCGAGGCGCACTCGGAGTCGACCACGATGATCGGCGACCGGATGGACACCGACGTCGTCGCCGGCATCGAGGCGGGCCTGGACACCATCCTGGTGCTCACCGGTTCCACCGGGGCCGAGGACGTGGCCCGCTTCCCGTTCCGCCCCGGCCGGGTGCTGCCCTCGATCGCCGAGGTCATCGAACTCGTCTGAGTCACCACCAGGGGCTCAGTGGAGGTCGGCCGGGTCGGTGTTGGCCCCGCAGAGGACGACGACGACCCGCTCACCGGGCTCAGGGACGTAGGCGCCCGCGGTGAGGGCCGCGAACGCCGCCGCGGCGCCGTGCTCGACGGCGATGCGGTGGTCGGCCCACAGCCGGCGGCGGGCGGCGACCAGGTCGTCGTCCTCGACGAGCACGGGGACGACGCCGGTGCGACCGGCGACCGACCAGCCGATGTCACCGATCCGGCGGGCACCCAGCGAGTCGGCGGCGATCCCGGAGACCGGCACGTCGACCGGTGCGCCGGCCTGCACCGCGGCGTGCAACGTGGGCGCCCCGGCCGGCTCCACCGCGACCACCCGGGCGACGCCCTCGACGGCGGCGGCCACCCCGGCCATGAGCCCGCCCCCGCCGACCGCCACGAGCACCGTGTCGACCCGACCGTCGAGGTCCTCGAGGAGTTCCAGGCCGAGCGTGCCGGCCCCCGCGGCGATCTCCGGCTGGTCGTAGGCGTGGCAGTACACGGCGCCGGTCTCGGCGGCGCGCTCGACCGCGGCGGCGTAGGCGAGGGCGTACTCGCTGCCGGTCTGCACGACCGTGGCGCCGTAGCCGCGCAGGCGCTGGACCTTGACGGCGGGCGCGGTCGTCGGCACGAAGACGGTGGCCGGGACGCCGAGCGCCGCGGCGGCCCAGGCGTTGGCCATGCCCGCGTTGCCCCCGGAGGCGACGACGACGCCGACCGCCGGGTCCAGCTCGCCGCGCTCCTGCGCCCCGAGGATGCGGTTCACCGCGCCACGGGCCTTGAAGGTGCCGGTGTGCTGCAGGTACTCGAGCTTGAACCACCCGGCGGGGTCGTCGGGGTCGCCCTGCAGCAGCGGCGTGCGGCGGACCTGCCCGGCGGTGCGCCGTGCGGCCGCCTCGACGTCGGCGCGGGTGATCATGCGGTTCTCCTGGCTCGGGGACGCGGGCACGCTCGATCGTGCCTGAGCCCCGTCCCCCGGCTCCCAGCAGGCCCAGCACCCGCCTCGTGTCCGCACGTCGACCAGTCGACGTGTCGACGTGCGGACTCGTCTCCCTGTCCCCTCTCCCTGGCTCAGAAGGGGGGATGAAGGACCCCCGTGCCCGCGCCGCTCGCAAGCTCGCGGCGGGACCCTGCACGGGGGCCGAACCGGGGGGGCGGGTGCTGCGGGTGATCCCGGACGGCGTCGTGACGGTGAGCGTGCCGGCGGGGTTCATCCGGTGGCGCCAGCCGCGGGCGTGGGTCTTCAGCCGGTGGTGCCGGCGGCACAGGCAGCACAGGTTCTCGCAGCTGGTCCCCCTCCGGCGCCGTGCGGGGTCGACGTGGTCGAGGTCGGTGCGTGCGGCCGGGCGGCGACGGCCGGGGTGCCGGCAGGTGCGGTCCCGGGCCCGGACGAAGCGGCGCTGCGCCGGGGTCGGTTCATGACGGTCGATCGGCGGCGGCCGGTCCAGCACCACACACCCACAGGTCCCCACCGGGTGCGACCGGCAGCCGCGGCGGGCCAGCCCGTCAGCTCCGCCCGGTCACCACCGCCCGCAGCGCGCCGGTGACCGGGTCGGTGAGCGCCACCTGCAGGCGGCCGCCGGTCGGGGCCTGCAGCCCACCGGGGCGCAGCGCGTCCAGTTGTTCCAGGAGCGTCCGGAGCTGCGCGGCGGTTATCGGCGCCCCGTCCACCGTCGCGGCGGGCACGTCGGTGGAGCAGTCCTCGAGGGTGGGGCGGGGAGCAACCGCGACCGCCGCCGCACCACGCCCGCCGGCAGCGGTGCCTCGTCCCCGGCAGGCAGGTCACGGACCGGCGCGACCGTCACCGAACCCGGTACCCACCGCCTCCGAACACACCCCGGAGCCAGCCCCCGGGTACGACAGTCCCCGCAGGCCAGGTCGGTGCCCGCGCCGTCCGGGTCAGCGGTCGAGGTAGGCCAGCCGGGCCTCGGGGGTGGCGAGCAGGTAGAGCTCGATCCCGACCAGGGCGAGGACCGGGACCCCCAGCAGCGGCAGATCGGCCTCGAAGGCGAGCGTGTACCCCAGCACCGCCAGCAGCAGCTGCAGGGCGATGACCGGCGCGCGGGCCCAGCCCTTGACGCGCCACAGCCCCACCGCGGCGGCGCCGAGCAGCCCGGCCGCGAGCCCCACGTAGACGACCTCGGCCAGCGCCCGCCCGACGCTGTCCGGCGAGCTGGTCAGGGTCAGGAACAGCAGCACGACGGCGACCACGCCCAGCGCGAGCGCCTGAACGCCGACCACGAGCGCGGCCCGCCGCAACGCCGGCGGCGCTTCGGTGACCGGCCGCTCGGGCCGCGGTGCCGACGGCTCGGCCGCACCGCCCAGCAGCCGCTCCGCGCGCGGCCGCCGACGCGCGGGCCCACCGTCTCCCACCTGGCCTGACACGGCGCCGAGGCTACGCCAGACGGCGTGCCGGGCCGTCCGCCTGCTGGGCCGGGCGGCGGAGCTGGCTATGTTGACCCCATGCGTGCGCTGCTGGTGGCGAACCCGGCGGCGACCACGACCACCCGCGGGGTGCGGAACGTCCTGGTCCGGGCGCTGTCCAGCGAGCTCAAGGTGGACGTGGTCGAGACCGCGCACCGCGGGCACGCCCGCGAGCTGGCCGCCGAGGCGGCCGGTGACGGCGTCGACGTCGTCGTGACCCTCGGTGGGGACGGCACCGTGAACGAGGCGGTCAACGGCCTGCTCTCCGGTGGCCCCGGGCCCGGCGTGCCGATGCTCGCCGTCGTCCCCGGCGGCTCGACCAACGTCTTCGCCCGCGCCCTGGGCCTGTCCCGCGACCCGGTCGAGGCGACCAGCGAGATCCTCGACGCGCTGCGCGCCGACCGGTCCCGGCTGGTGTCGCTGGGCACCGCGTCGGCACGCACGCACCCGCCCGAGGACGCCGACGATCCGGCCGCGGGGCCGGTGGCGTCCGGCGCCGCGCGCACGACGGACGACTGGACCGAGCGCCGCTGGTTCGTCTTCGCCGCCGGCATGGGGTTCGACGCGGACGTCATCGCCCGGGTGGAGGCGCTGCGCGCGAAGGGACGCCGCTCCTCCGGTTCGCTCTACGTCCGCTCCGGGGTCAACGCCTTCGTGCTGGGCGCGGACCGGCGCCGCCCACCGATGACCCTCGAGGTGCCCGGCGAGCCGCCTGTCGACGGGTTGTTCCTCGCCCTGCTGTCGAACGTCAGCCCGTGGACGTACCTGGGCGCCCGGCCGGTCAACCCGAGCCCGGAGGCGTCCTTCGACACCGGCCTGGACGTGTTCGCGATGGGGCGGGTGGGCGTGGCCCGGATGCTGCACCACGTGCGGCAGACGATGGCTGCCCGCCCGGACGCCCGCGGCCGCGGCGTGCACCGCTGGCACGACCTGCCGGAGGCGACGCTCACCTCGGTCCGGCCGCAGGGCTGGCAGCTCGACGGCGACCACCTCGGCACGACCACCGGCCTGCGGGTGCGCTCGATCCCGGAGGCGCTGCGCGTCGTCGTGTGACCGGCCCGGCGACCGGCGTCCCGCGTCGCACGTCACGGTCCCGGTGCCGACGAGTGGCGGGGGTCGCGGTACCGTGGTGAGCTTCCTCACGAGGGCCCCGAAGAGCCAGAAGTGTGCTTGACAGCCCGGCGACTCGTGAAAGCATCACAAGCAGCAACCTGCTGGTAACAAGCAGGCGGTCGCCGGTCGACGCGCTGAAGATCCAGCGTGCGGGCCTCGATGTGTGCGGTCCTGCGGACCGATGACCGATGACGCGATACGAGATCGAGGAGTACACGGCCATGGACTGGCGCCACCGCGCCCTCTGCCGGGACGAGGACCCGGAGCTCTTCTTCCCGATCGGGACGACGGGCCCCGCCGTCGTCCAGATCGAGCAGGCCAAGGCGGTGTGCCGGCGTTGCCCGGTGACGCAGTCGTGCCTGGAGTGGGCGCTGAGCTCAGGCCAGGACTCCGGCGTCTGGGGTGGACTCTCCGAGGACGAGCGCCGCGCCCTCAAGCGCCGCACCGCTCGCACCCGGGTGCACACCGCCTGAAGAAGAGGAAGGGCCCCGCTCCACCAGGGCCATCGCACAAGGGCCGCTCCCTCGGGAGCGGCCCTTGCTGTGTCATCGCCGCAGTCGCCCGGCGCCGGGCAGGGTGAGCACCGCCTCCGTCCCCGGGCCGCCGTCCCCGGGCGGCCCCATCTCGAGGGCCCCGCACAGCTCGGTGGTCACCAGCGTGCGGACGATCTGCAGGCCCAGACCCGTGCTCGCGGCCGGGTCGAAGCCCACGGGCAGCCCCCGCCCGTCGTCCCGCACGTGCACCACCAGGTCGTGGCCGTCGCGTTCCGCGGCCAGCACGATCGTGCCCGGCGCCCCCGCGTCGAACGCGTGCACCGCGGCGTTGTGCAGCAGCTCGGTGACCGCCATGACCAGCGGCGTGGCCGCCGCCGCGGGCAGCTCGCCGATGCTGCCCACCCGCTTGATCCGCGCGGCCGGCCCCACGGACGTCACGTCGCCGAGCATGGGCAGCACCTGGTCGAGGACGTCGTCCACCTCGACCACGTCCTCCCGGCTGCCGGCCAGCGTCTCGTGCACGACGGCGATCGAGGCCACCCGGCGCACCGACTCCTCCAGCGCCGCGCGCGCCGCCGGCTCGGTCATCCGGCGGGCCTGCAGCCGCAGCAGCGCGGCGACGGTCTGCAGGTTGTTCTTCACCCGGTGGTGGATCTCCCGGATCGTCGCGTCCTTGGTCATCAGCGCGCGGTCCCGGCGGCGGACGTCGGTGACGTCGCGGACCAGGACCAGCGCGCCCTCCTCCGCGCCCGGCGCCTGCAGCGGCAGCGCCCGGACCAGCATCGTGGCGGCCTCGTTCTCGACGTCCATCGGATCGGGGAACCGCCCGGCCACCGCCGCCGCGATGCTTGCCGCCACCGCCTCGCCCGCGACCCGGTCCGCGGACACCCGGCGGGTGACCGCGGCCAGGTCCGAGCCGACCACGTCGCCGACCACGCCCATCCGCCGGTAGGCCGACAGCGCGTTGGGGCTGGCGTAGACGGCCCGCCCGGCCGCGTCCAGCCGCACCAGCCCGTCCCCCACCCGCGGGCTCATCTCGGCGTCCTCGAGCATCCGCGGCGGGAAGGTGCCCGCGGCGACCATGAGCGAGAGGTCCGCGGCGATGTCGAGGTAGGTGAGCTCGAGCGTCGAGGGGGCCCGGGTCGCGGCAAGGTTGGTGTCCTTGGCGAGCACGGCCACCACGACACCGTCGTGCCGCACCGGGATGACCTCCCGGCGGCGGGGGTTGGCCCCCGACCAGTCGGGGTCGCCCTCGGTGACCGGCCGGCCCTCGCGGTGCGCCTGCGCGAGCTGCTCGGCGGCCGCACCGCTGACCTCGGCTCCGATGAGGTCCTCGGGCTGGCTGGTCGGCGCGGTCAGCGGGCGGACCTGCGCGACGCACCACCAGGCGCCGTCCTGGAGGGGGACCCACAGCGTGAGGTCGGCGAAGGCCAGGTCCGCGAGCAGCTGCCAGTCGGCCACCAACCGCCGGGCGTGGTCCACCTGGGAGGGGCTCGACGCGGACCCGCGGGTCAGACGGTCGGACAGGCTGCTCATCGTGAGCCGGAGCCTAGATGAAGGACCCTGCTGCCCCCCGCCACTCGCAGGCTCGCGGCGGGACCCTGCACCAGGGCCATCAACCATCGACGACGGTGGCGATGAGGTCGCCCTCCTGCAGGACCTCACCCTCGACCACGTGGAGCTCCCCGACGCGGCCGGCGTGCTCGGTGAGCACCGGGATCTCCATCTTCATCGACTCGAGGATCACCAGGGTGTCGCCCGCCGCGACCTCGCTGCCCGGGCTCACCAGGACCTTCCAGACGCTGGAGACCATCTCGGCGTGGATCTCCTGCACCGCCACCGGCGCTCCTCCTCATCGACGGGACCGCCGGAGCCGACGGCGTGCTCATGAAAGCACGTCCACCGGCCGGGTCCGGACCCGCGCGGGACGTCAGGACGGGTCGGGCACCAGCGTGCCGGCCAGCCGCTGCAGCACGCCGCAGACGGCCGTCCCGTCGTGCGGCACCCCGGTCTCCGGCAGGCCGGTGAGCACCGCGGACGCGGCGCGGGCCGCGGTGGCCAGGTCGGGGCCCGAGGCGCTGACCGTGGCCAGCAGCGCGTCGTACCAGCCGTCGAGCCGGTCCCCCGGGTCGTAGCCGCTCACCGCGACCGCGTCGCCGCCGCGCTGCGGAGCGACGTCGGGCAGCCGGCCGGTGATCCGGCCGGCGGTGCCGGGGGGCAGGGTGGAACGCAGCTGGACGGTGACCGCCGGGCGACCGCGAGCGCCGTCCACCGGCACCGACCCGGACGGCCGGTCACCCGCGCTGCACAGGGCCAGCTCGACGGCGTCCACGCCGTGCGAGCGCTCGAGGACCGCCATGTCCAGGGAGAAGCCGGCGGCCACCTCGGCGAGCTCGCCGTCGGGGTCGATGCCCACGGTGACCAGCCCCCGCCAGCCCAGCTCCGGCAGCCGCCGGGCGGCCGCCGGCAGCGGACCGAGCCCGGAGGCCGGGGTCCAGGACACCCGGGGGGTGCCGCCCGCGCGGTCCCGGAGCACCGGCGTGACGTGGTGCAGTCCCTCGGCCGTGACCCAGGCGAGGAAGCCCCGCTCGCTCGCGGGCTCGACGCCGTCGCCGCCCAGCCGCTCCAGCACCTCGGCGTCCGGCCCGACCCAGGTGAGCCCGGCGTCCACGACCGTGGCGGCCAGCCGCGCGTTGCCGGCCAGCGCGGGCGGGACCGGGAGCACCGCCTCCACCTGGGTCCGGCGGGCGGCCTCCACCATCCGGTCGGCGTCGAGGTAGGACTCGGTGGCCGGCGCCGGGCCCAGCAGGACCGCCTCGTCGGCGAGCCGCACGTGCCGGGCGTCCCGCTCGGCCTCGGAGTAGACGGCGACCGACTTCACGCCGAGCCGGGAGCACGCCCGGATCACCGCGCAGGCCATCGGCCCACGTCCGGCGACCAGCACGCTGTCCGCCACCGTCAGGACCACGTCGTCCCCTCGTCCCCGGCTCGCGCCGGTGTCGTCCGCGTCGACGGGACCGGTCACCGCACCTGCGCACGGCCGGTCACCGTCCCGTGAGACCCTTGCCGTGTCAGCTTGGCCGGTACCCGGGAGGTCTGCACCCCCCGACCGGCCCCGTTCACCACTCCGGGCCACACGGGTCCGGCACGTCTCGAGAGGAGGCCGGCATGTCCAAGCGTGGACGCAAGCGGCGCGGCCGCAAGAAGAACGCCGCCAACCACGGCAAGCGCCCCAACGCCTAGCAGGGCACCCCCGGCCCCCCTGCAGGGTCCCGCACGCGAGCGTGCGAGCGGGTGGGGGGCAGGGGGCCTCCTAGGAGGGGCGCTCCTCGGCGATGGTCTCCACGCTGGCCCGCTCGACGCTGACCTGGGTGCCGTCCTCCTCGAAGGTGACGCTGGTCAGCTGGACCTTGATCCGGTCCCGCAGCCCGGGCGGCGGCGCGTCGCCCCCGCAGCGCCGGCGGACCAGCGCCTTGAACTCCTGCTCGATCCCGAACTGCCGCAGGCAGGGGGAGCAGTCCTCGAGGTGCTCGGCGATGACCGCGCGCCGGGCGTCGTCGGTCTCGTGGTCGAGGAACTCGAAGACGTGCGACAGCACGTCGTCGCACGAGGTGATGTGGCCGTCGTCGTGAGCAGCGTCGATCACGAGCGTGCCTCCTCAGCGGCTCCGGCGCGGACGAAGCCGCGCTCGCGGGCGTAGTCGGCCAACAGCTTCTGCAGTCCGCGGCGACCGCGGTGCAGGCGGGACATCACCGTGCCGATGGGCGTGCCCATGATCTCGGCGATCTCCTTGTAGGCGAAGCCCTCGACGTCGGCGAGGTAGACCGCCAGCCGGAAGTCCTCCGGCAGCTGCTGGAGGGCGTCCTTGATGTCGGAGTCGGGCAGGTGGTCCAGCGCCTCGATCTCCGCCGAGCGCAGCCCGCTGGAGGTGTGCTCCTCCGCCGCGTACAGCTGCCAGTCCTGCACCTGGTCGGTGGGGTACTGCTGCGGCTGCCGCTGCTTCTTGCGGTAGCTGTTGATGTAGGTGTTCGTGAGGATCCGGTACAGCCAGGCCTTGAGGTTCGTGCCCTCGGCGAACTGGTGGAACGCGGAGTATGCCTTGACGAACGTCTCCTGCACCAGGTCCTCGGCGTCGGCGGGGTTGCGGGTCATCCGCAGCGCCGCCGGGTAGAGCTGGTCCAGGAAGGGCAACGCGTCGCGCTCGAACCGGGCGTCGCGGGCCGCTCGCGTCTCGGCGAGCTCGCTACGGCTGCCGTCGGCACGGGCCTCGGGGGTCTCGAGCGTGCCGGCGACGTCCGTCCCCGTGGCGGTGCTGTCGACCGCAGGCTCCTCAGGCACCGACCGTCCTCTCTGCGGGGCCCGGGAGCGGGCCACCACCTCGGCCGATCCTAACCGTGGGGCACCGGGTCGGCCGGGGGGACGACGGGAGGGCCCGGAACTCCGCGCGGGGCGGGGCCGCGTGCCGGGGACTGTGCTGCTCACGGCCCGTGCAACCGCACGCCGTCGGGTCGTGTTCCCGGCCCGCCGGGATCGTGTGGCGGGCCGGGAACCGCGTCAGCCGCGGGGGGCGAACGTCCGCAGCATGAAGTCGACGAACAGCCCGGCGTCGGCACCGAGCGCGACGTCGCAGTTCGGCTCCTTGCCGCTGCGGGAGTACAGGTCGATGACCGTCCGGCCGACCGTCAGCGCCCCCGCCGTCTCGACGTCGACGTGCGTCCGCTGGACGTCGAGCACCTCCCGGTGCAGGAGGTAGGCGACGCAGAGCGCGTCGTGCACCGGCGCGCTGCCCGGCGTCGCCATCGGCTGGGTGGCGTCGTAGCCGGTGATCCGCCGCTCGATGAGCGTGGCCGCGGCCTCACCGGCCGGGGTGCCCAGCGCCGCGAGGGCCCGGCACTGCTCGCGGGACACCAGGGCCTGGTGCGTGGCGTCCAGCGGCACCAGCGTGATCCGCGGGAAGCCGGCGGCGAAGACCGCGGCGGCCGCCTCGGGATCGGCCCAGATGTTGAACTCGGCCGACGGCGTCGCGTTGCCCTTGACGTTGCCGCCGCCCATGATCACGACCTCCGGGACGGCCTCCACGAGCCGCGGCTCGATCGCGATCGCCGCGGCGATGTTGCTCAGCGGCCCGACCGGGACCAGCGCGATCTCGTCGGTGGTGGCCCGGTACGTCTCCACCAGGAACTCCACCGCGCCGGTGTCCTGGGGCTTGCTGGTCGCCGGCGGGAGGGGCAGCTCGCGGCCGTGGATGTTGCTGCTCGGGTTGACCTCGGAGTGCCGGGGCACCGGGAAGTCCGGCCGGACGATCGGGCGGCGGAGCCCCTCGTGCACCGGGACGTCCGGGCGGCCGATGTGGTCCAGGACGCGCAGCGTGTTGTCCGTGCAGTACTGCACCTCGACGTTGCCGTTGACCGTGGTCACCCCCACCAGGTCCAGCTCGGGGTGGAGGGCGGCCAGCATGATGGCCACGGCGTCGTCGGTGCCGGTGTCGCAGTCGAGGATCAGCTTCTGGGGCATGGGGGGACCTTCTCTCGGGCGGGGCGTCAGCGCGCGCAGGCGCGGTGCAGCATGGACAGGAAGCGGTCGCGGTCGGCGGCGAGGACGACCTTCACGTTGGCGGGACGGTCGGTGACGCCGAGGTGGTCGCAGACTGTCATCCCCGCCGTCTGCGACCCGGTGGTCTCCACCGCCACCGGGACGTGCACCACCCGGGTGGCGACCGACGGGTCGAGCGCCACCGCCATGGTCACCGGGTCGGGCAGGTCGAAACCGTCCAGGTGGGTCACCGTGCGGCAGAACTCGAGCAGCTGACGCTGGATGCCGTTGCAGAACTCCCCGAGCGGGCCGAGCGCCGCCAGCGCCTCGCCGTCCGCGGCCGTCAGGGTGGCGTCGTTGCGGGAGACGTCCCAGCCGACCATCTCCAGCGGCATCCCGGAGCGGAAGACGACGTCGGCGGCCTCGGGGTCGACGTAGACGTTGAACTCGGCGGCCGGGGTCACGTTTCCGGTGCCGTCCCCGGTGCCGGCCATCATCACCACCCGGTCGAACAGCCCGGCGATGTCCGGCGCCTTGCGCAGGGCCAGGGCGATGTTCGTCAGCGGGCCGAGGGTCACCAGCGTGATCTCCCCCGGGTACCGGCGGGCCAGCTCGATCAGGACGTCGACGGCGTGGTCCGGGGCAGGCTCTCCCCCGGTCAGCGGCAGGCCGATGTCGCCCATCCCGTCGGCGCCGTGCACGTCGTGGGCCAGGACCTGCTCGCGCAGCAGCGGCCGGTCGGCACCGGCGTGCACCGGGGCGGTCGACCGGCAGAGGTCCCGCGTGTAGATGGCGTTCTGCACGCCCATCTCCAGCGGCACGTTGCCGGCCACGACCGTGATGGCGAGGACGTCCACGTCGGCGTCGGTCAGGGCGAGGACCAGCGCGACGGCGTCGTCGGAGGCGGTGTCCGTGTCGATGATCATGCGGGTCATGCGGCGTTCCTAGGCATGTAACGCCGTGTACGCAAGAGATGGCGGCGACGTGTCACCCCTGGGCGGCTGCCGTTGACCAGCGCGGACGACGGCTGCTAGACAGTCGCGACGAGGGCAGGTAACCGATTACATGCCGGTCGGCCAGGCGCAGAGGGGAACACGATGTCCCACGACGAGTCCGTGACCGTCCAGACGGTGCTGGGCCCGGTGCCCGCGAGCGAGCTGGGCATGACCCTGCCGCACGAGCACCTGTTCAACGACCTGTCCGAGGCGCTGTACCCGGGCGTGCGCCCCTTCTCCGCCGACCTGGCCGGCGCGCGGGTCACGCCGGAGCTCGCCTGGCTGCTGCGCGAGGACCCCTACGCCTGCGCGGACAACTGCGGCTTCGACGAGCGGGACCTGGACACGGTGGTCGCCGAGCTGGACGTGTTCGTCCGGGCCGGCGGGCGGACCGTCGTGAACAACACGACGGGCACCGGCCGCAACCCGGCGGCGCTGGTGCGGGTCGCCGAGGCCACCGGCCTCAACGTCGTGATGGCCGGCGGGTGGTGCCTGTCGCACGGCGACGACCACTCCCTGGGCGAGGACGACGTCGACGGGATGGTCGCCGAGCTCGTGGGCGAGATCCGGCAGGGCGTGGACCTCCCCGACGGCCGCACGGTCCGGGTCGGCGTCATCGGGGAGATCGGCGTCGGCCCGCGGTTCACCCCGGCGGAGCACGCCACGCTGGTCGCGTCCTGCCTCGCGCAGGTGCAGACCGGCGTGCCGCTGCTGATCCACCTGCCCGGGTGGCAGCGGCGGGCGCACGAGGTCGTCGACATCGTCCTGGAGCACGGGGTGGACCCGGCGGCCGTGGTGCTGTGCCACATGGACCCCTCGGGCAAGGACACCGCCTACCAGCGCGAGGTCGCCGCCCGCGGGGTCTGGCTGGAGTTCGACATGATCGGGATGCCGTTCAACTTCCCCGGCGAGGGCCAGTCGCCCTCGGTGGAGGACACCGTGGAGGCCGTGCGCGGGCTGGTCGAGGACGGCCACGGCGACCGGCTGCTGCTCTCCCACGACGTCTTCCTGAAGGCGATGTGGACCCGCAACGGCGGCAACGGCTACGGCTACGTGCCGACCGCCTTCCTCCCGCGGCTGGTCGAGGCGGGCGTGCCCGAGGCCACCGCCACGGGGCTGATGACGGCGAACCCCGCGGCGCTGTTCGTCGCCGCCGCGCGCTCGGTCGCCGTGCCGCGATGACCGGGGACCCCGGGCACCGGCTGCGCGCCATGCCGAAGGTCGAGCTGCACTGCCACCTGGAGGGCTGCGTGCGGCCGGAGACCTTCCTGGACCTGGCCCGGGCCCACGACGTCGCGCTGCCCACGGCGGATCCGGCGCGGGTCTACGACTACACCGACATGGCCACCTTCATGGTGGTCTTCGAGCGGCTCTGCGCCGCGGTGCTCACCCGCGACGACGTCCGGCGGATCTCCTACGAGGCCCTGGTCGACGCGGCGCTCGGCTCCGGCGTCGTCTACCGGGAGATGTTCTTCAACCCCACGCTGCACCCGGCCCTGCCCTACGGCGAGCTGCTGGCCGGCATCACCGACGGCGCCGAGGAGGCCCGCCGGGAGACCGGGATCGTCACCCGGCTGATCCCGTCGGTGTACCGGGCGCACAGCCCCGCCGCGGCGGTCGAGATGGTGCGCGCGGTGGCCGACGGCGACCGTGGCCTCGTGGTCGGCATCGGGATGGACGGCGACGAGACCGCCGGCCCGCCGGCCGCGTTCGCCGAGGCCTACGCGCTGGCCCGGGACGCCGGCCTGCGGACGACCGCGCACGCGGGCGAGCGGTTCGACGCCGCGGAGCTCCGCGACGCCCTGGACCTGCTGGGCTGCGACCGGATCGACCACGGCTACGCCCTCGTGCGCGACCCCGGGCTGCTGGCCCGGGTCCGGGACGGCGGCACGCACGTCACGACCGCCTGGCTGTCCACCACCTACAACTACCGCGGCCCGGCGGCCGAGCACCCGATCCGGCTGCTGCACGACGCCGGCGTCAGCATGTCGCTGGGCAGCGACGACCCGGCGATGGGCGGCACCGACCTGGCCGGCGACTACGCCGCGCTCGCCACCGAGCTGGGGCTGACCGCCGACGACCTGGCCCGGCACAACCACGAGGCGGTGGACGCCGCCTGGCTGCCCGCCGAGGAGAAGGCGGCGCTGCGGGCGCGGCTGGACGCCGGTACGGCCTGATCATCCTGCCAGGATGACCTCGTGGACACCTTCGCGGAGATCGCCGACGAGCGTCGCGGTCTGGCTGACCTGTTGTCGGGACTCACGGCTGAGCAGTAGGCGACGCAGAGCCTGTGCAGCGAGTGGAGCGTCCGCGACGTGGTCGCGCACCTGGTCGTGCCCCTGGAGGTGGGCATCCC
Source organism: Modestobacter sp. I12A-02662 (assembly GCF_041028325.1). Classification (NCBI taxonomy): domain Bacteria; kingdom Bacillati; phylum Actinomycetota; class Actinomycetes; order Geodermatophilales; family Geodermatophilaceae; genus Modestobacter; species Modestobacter sp. I12A-02662. The sequence goes on from NZ_JABGDE010000009.1 coordinate 247,842, forward strand.
GAAGTTCGCGCTGGCCATGCTGGCGTGCCGCGGGAACTTCGACCGGGCGAACGTCCGGCTCGCCCGCGAGCAGGCGCGTCGGCCCTTCACCGAGCTGATCGAGGTGTTGCGCCACAAGGCCGACTCGCGGTTCACGCCGCCCGGGATGGGGCCCGAGGCGCCCCTCACCGACCTGCTGGTGCACGGCCTCGACATCCGCTGGCCGCTGGGGCTGTCGCGCGACGTCCCCGAGGAGCGCTCGCGCACGGTGCTGACCTTCCTGACCGCCTCGTCCGTCGGTGGCCTCGTCCCCAAGGGCGCGCTGGACGGGTTGCGCTTCGAGGCGGACGACGTCGCCTGGGCCTCCGGCAGCGGTCCGGCCGTGCGCGGCAGCGCCGAGGCGCTCTCGCTGGCGGTCACCGGCCGCACGGCCGCACTCGGCCACCTGAGCGGCGACGGCGTGCCGACGTTGCGCAGCCGGCTGGCCTGACCCTAGGGGCGCCCGCCCAGCCGGGCCACCGCCCGGCGCGCCACCCCGGCGCCGGCGGCGGCCGCCGCGACCGGGTCCAGGCCTCGGCACCACGCGTCGAGGAAGCCGGCGCAGAAGGCGTCACCGGCGCCGGTCGGGTCGACCGGGACCAGCCGGTCCGCGGGGACGGCCACCGGATCGGTCCCCCGGTCTGCCACCACGCAGCCGTCGCCGTCGAGGGTCACCACCACGGTCCCGTAGTGCGCCGAGAGGACCTCGGCGGCCCGCCGCGGGTCGCCGGTCCCGGCGAGCTCCGCCGCCTCGTCCCGGTTGGGGAAGCAGAACCGGGCCCCCGACGTCCAGGCCAGGAACTGCTCCGCGCCCACGTCGTGGAGGAACGCCACCGAGCTGGGGTCGACCGAGACGGGGACGCCGAGGGCCCGGGCGCGGGACACCAGCTCCAGGGCGGCGGCCCGGACGCCGGGCTCGAAGAACGAGTAGCCGGTCAGGTGCAGCAGCGGCGCCTGCTCCAGCAGCCCGGCCGGGACGTCGTCCGCGGTCAGGGCCAGGTTCGCGGCCCGGTCGGTGAGCATCGTCCGCCGGCCGGCGTCGTCGAGGACGACGACGATCGTGCCGGTCTCCCGCTCCGGGTCGACCGCCAGGTGCGGCTGCACGCCCAGCGCCGTGAGGTGGCCGGCGTGGAAGTCCCGGTCCACCGCCCCCACCCGGCCCACGAAGCTGACCGGGGCGCCGAGGGACCCCAGCCACGCGGCCAGGTTCGCCGCCGAGCCACCCGGCCGCCGCACGATGCTGGCCCGGGTGTCGGAGTCCGGCGTCAAAGGCCCGAGCGGGCGGACCAGCACGTCGGTGACGACGTCCCCGACGACGACCACCCGACCGGGGCCGGACATCAGCGGGCCAGGACCCCGCGCCGGGCCCACGCCGTCGCGATCCCGCCGCCCAGCGCGATGTTGGAGACGGCGATGTCGATGTTGACCTCCAGGCTGGCGCCCTGGGTGTGCCGCTGGAAGTGGTCGAGCAGGAACGGGGTCACCGCCTTGCCGGTCACGCCGCTGCGCTGCGCCGCGGCGAGCGCGTCGGCGAGGACGCGGTCGTGCAGCTCGGGGTCGAGCTGCCGGTCCGGGGGCAGCGGGTTGGCCACCAGCACGGCGTGCTCGAGGCCGAGCGCGTCCTGGGCCGCCATCACCGCGGCGACGTCCTCGGCCGACTCGACCCGCCAGTCGATGTCGACGCCGGAGTCGGTGACGTAGAAGGCCGGGTACCGGGAGGTCCGGTAGCCCAGGACGGTCACCCCGAGGGTCTCCAGCCGCTCCAGCGTGGCCCGGATGTCGAGGATGGACTTGACCCCGGCCGAGACCACGGTGATGGGCAGCCGGGACAGCGCCGCCAGGTCCGCGGACTCGTCGAAGGACTCCGCCGCGCCGCGGTGGACCCCGCCGAGCCCGCCGGTGGAGAACACCCGGATGCCGGCGCGGCAGGCCAGCAGCGCGGTGGCGGCCACCGTCGTCGCGCCGGTGACGCCCTGGACCATGGCCGCGCCGAGGTCGCGGCTGGACACCTTGACCACCGCGGGGTCCTCCGCGATCCGGGTCAACCCGGCCTCGTCCAGGCCGACCCGCGGGACGCCGTCCACCACGGCGATCGTCGCGGGCGTCACCCCGGCCTCGACCAGGACCTGCTCGAACCGGCGGGCCACCTCGAGGTTGCGGGGCCGCGGGAAGCCGTGGGAGATGATCGTGGACTCCAGCGCCACGACCGGGCGGCCGTCGGCGAGGGCCTGCCGGACGGCGTCGGACAGGACCAGGGGGGACGTGCTCACTGCGGAGGGCTCCTCGGAGGTCAGCGGAGGGTGGCGCCGGCGTCGAGCACCATCTGGGTCCCGGTCATGTACCGGGACTCGTCGCTGCACAGCCAGCGGATCGCGACGGCGACGTCGAGCGGTTCCATCCGGTGGATCGGCATCGGCAGCTCGAGCGTGCCGCCTACCCCCGGCGCGGTCGCCTGCCAGTGCTCGGCGGCCGGGTTCTGGGTCATCACGGTCCCGGTGCCACCGGGGTGGACGACGTTGACCCGGATGCTGTCCCCGGCCAGCTCCAGCGCCAGGCTCTTCATCAGCCCGATGACGCCGTTCTTCGCCGCGGCGTAGTGCCCGATGGTGGGCACCGGCTTGACCGCCGCGGTGGAGCCCACCATGACGATCGAGCCGCCGCGGCCGGTGCGCAGCATCGCCGGGATGGCGGCCCGGCAGGTGTTCCAGGTGCCGGTCAGCACGACGTCGATCATCGTCTGCCACTGCTCAGGGGTGGCCTGCCAGGTGCTGGCCGGCCAGCTGGCGACCCCGGCGTTGGCCACGACGACGTCCAGCCCGCCGAAGCTGCTGTCCGCCAGCTCCACGGCCGCGACGAGCTGCCCGTGGTCCCGGACGTCGACGAGCGCCGGCGCCGCGCGCCCGCCGGCCTCCTCGATCATCGCGACCGTGGCGGCGAGGTCCTCGTTCGAGGCGGTGCCGTAGGTCAGCCCCTCCACCTGCCGTCCGATGTCGGTGACGACGACGGCGGCGCCGGCCTCGGCCAGCGACAGCGCGGTGGCCCGGCCGATGCCGCGCGCGGCGCCGGTGACCAGCGCCACCCTCCCGGTCAGGTCGCTCATGCCTGCTCCTCGCGGTCGAGCGGGACCGCGGAGTCGCCCGCGGTCTGGATGAGGTCGACGACGGCCTCGGCGAACGCGGGATCGGTCTCCAGGACCACCCGGCAGCGCGCGCCGTCCTGCGTCGGGAAGCCCATGTACATGCCGCGCAGGTCGCACACGGTCTGGCCCCGGGTCGGCCCGTCGCCGGTCTCCACGTACGCCCGCACGGTGGGCGCCAGCGTGGGGACCAGGGTCCCCGCGGCGACCGCCACGGCCAGCACGTCGTGCAGGCAGCTGCGGCGCTCGCCGAAGGCGGCCTCGGCGAAGAAGCCCATGTAGTGGTCGAGGATGCCGGCGACGTAGCCGCCGATCGTGCCGCCGGCGGCGAGCCGGGTCCGGTGCCCCTCGTCCAGGGTGGTCCGCATGGTCACGTCGAGGCCGACCATCGTCAGCGGCCACGGCGCCCGGAACACCGCGGCGGCCGCCTCCGGGTCGCACCAGATGTTGGCCTCGGCCACCTCGGTGACGTTGCCCGGTGCCAGCGCGGCGCCGCCCATGATCGTCACGCCGGAGACCAGCTCGGGCAGCTCGGGGCAGAGCCCGAGCGCGAGGGCGAGGTTGGTCAGCGGGCCGACGGCGACGACCTCCACCTCACCGGGGTGGGCCCGGGCGAGCCGGATGATCTGCTCGGCGGCGGTCTCCGCCACCGGCTCCCCCACCGTGCGGCCGGTGCCGGCGTTGCCCTGCCCGTCCCGCCCGTGCACGTGGTACGCGAAGACCGCCGGGGCGCCGGTCAGCGGACCGGCCGCGCCCCGCGCCACGGGGACCTCCGGGCGGCCGGCCATGTGCACGGTGTGCAGCGAGTTGCGGGTCGCGGTCTCCACGTCGACGTTGCCCCACACCGACCCGACGCCCACCAGCTCGACGGCCGGGTGCAGGGCCGCGTAGAGGATCGCCAGCGTGTCGTCGACGCCGGTGTCGCAGTCCAGCACCATCTTCAGCGGCCGGCCGGCGCGGTCGGCCCGCAGGTCCGCGGTCATGCGCCGAGCCGCGCGTCGAGCTCGGCCAGCCGGCCGACCAGCAGCTGGGCGAAGGCGGCGCCGTCCACCTCGAGCGCGACGTCGGTGTTCGCTTCCTCCCCCGACAGCCCCTCCAGGTCGACCACGGTCATCCCCCGGGTCAGCGCCCCCGCGCACTCCACGTCGACGTGCAGGTGCCGGGTGGTGACCAGCTCCGGGCGGATCGCCACCGCGACGGCGAGCGAGTCGTGCTGCGGCGTGCGGTCGCTGCCGGACCACTCGACGTGCCGGGCGGTGTAGAAGTCGACCATCCCCAGGAGCGCCTCGGCCATCCGGCCGCCGCCGCGCAGCGGGTCCCAGTCCCCCGGTGTGGTGACCGCGGAGTGGGTGACGTCGAGCCCCACCATGGTGACCGGGACGCCGCCGGCGAACACCCGCGAGGCGGCGTCCGGGTCGAACCAGATGTTGAACTCGGCGGTCGGGGTGGTGTTGCCCAGGATCCGGGCGCCGCCGCCCATGAGCACGATCCGCTCCAGCCTGGCCGCCGTCCGCGGCGCCGCCGCGAACAGCGCCGCCACGTTGGTCAGCGGCCCCAGCGCGACCAGGGTGACCGGCTCGGTGGACTGCTCGATCACGTCGGTCATGAGCTGGACGGCCGACCGGGCGTCCGCGCCGCGGGGGGCGGGGTCCAGCCGGACGCCGCCCATCCCCTCCTCGCCGTGCACCTCCGTGGCCGGGCGGGAGTCCCGGCGCACGAGCGGGGTGTCGGCGCCGGCCGCGACCGGGACGTCGTCGCGGTCCAGCAGGTGCAGCAGCCGCAGCGCGTTCTCCGTGGTGTGCTGCAGGCCGGTGTTGCCGCCGACCGAGGTCACCCCCCGGACGTCGAGCTCCGGCGAGGCGAACGCCAGCATGATCGCCAGCGCGTCGTCCAGGCCCGGGTCGGTGTCGATGAGCACGGGGCGGGGCATGGGTCCCCCTCCCTCAAGCGCCGAGGGAGCGCAGGAAGCGCTCGTGGAAGGCGGCGGTGTCCAGTGTGTCGACCAGCCGCACCACCCCCGGCTCGAGCGGGTCCACCGGAGCCGGCTCGTAGCCGCGCAGGTCGGCGACGACCTGGCCGCGCGACCGCTCGCCGCGCAGCTCGACCCCGGCGCGCACCAGCCGGTAGGTGGCCAGCTCGGGGTCCAGGGCGAGCGCCATCGCCAGCGGGTCGTGCAGCACGCAGGTCCGCTCGCCGAGGTTCTTCTCGTACACGTCCAGGTACTGCTGCATCACCGGCCACATGAACTGCGCCCGCGGGTCGGCGGAGGTCTCGATCCGCTTGAGCGCCTCCTGCGGCAGCTGGGTGGACATGGTGATCTCCAGGCCGACCAGGACCAGGTCCCAGGGCGCGTCCAGCACGAGCTGGGCGGCCTCCGGGTCGTGCCAGATGTTGGCCTCGCCCATCTCCGAGGCGTTGCCCGGCACGCCGACCGCGCCGCCCATGACCACCACGTTCTTGACCAGCCGCGGCAGCTCGGGCTCCAGCAGGAGCGCCAGCCCGACGTTGGTCAGCGGGCCGACCGCCACCAGGGTCAGCTCACCGGGCCGGCTGCGGGCCAGGCGCACGATCTCCGCGGCGGCCAGCGTGCCCGCCGGCTGGCGCGTCGACGCCGGCACCCCGGCGTCCCCGAGGCCGTCCTGGCCGTGCACGAACTCCGCCGTCTCCAGCGGCTGCGCCATCGGGCGCGCGGCGCCCCGGTGCACGGGCACGCCGGTCAGCCCGAGGGTGTCCAGCACGGTGATCGTGTTCCGGGTGCCCACGTCGACCGGCACGTTGCCGTGGGTGACGGTGCAGGCCACGTACTCCGCGCCGTTGCCGGCGCCGTAGACGATGGCCATCGTGTCGTCGATGCCGGTGTCACAGTCGAGGACCAGTTCGGTGGTCATCGGACCGCCCCTTCCGTCCGTGCCGACAGCGAGGCGATCGCGTCGACGGTCATGTCCCACAACCGCGGCTTGTCCAGGGTGATGGCGACGTCGGTGTTGTTCGGCCGGCCGAACAGGCCGGCGAAGTCGGTCACCGTCATCCCGTTCGTCCAGGTCCCGGTGAGCTCCACCGCGACGAAGGCCTCCTGGGTGGTGAAGACCTCCGGGTCGCAGAGCCACGCCACGCAGCACAGGTCGTGCACCGGGGGGCCGTCGGTGAAGCCCTGCTGCTCGCGGTAGGTGCTGCCGAAGAACTCCAGGACGTCGACGACGAACGACGACAGCGGGGAGCCGATGGCCTCGATCCTGGCGACCACGTCGGCGTCCGCGGTGGCCTGGTGGGTGAGGTCGAGACCGACCATCGTCACCGGCCACGGCGCGGAGAAGACCGCTGAGGCCGCCTCCGGGTCCGCCGCGATGTTGAACTCCGCGGTCGGGGTCTTGTTGCCCCGGGTGTAGGAGCCGCCCATGAGCACGACCCGCTTGACCCGCTCGACGATCGCCGGCTCCTTGCGCATGGCCAGGGCGATGTTGGTCAGCGGCCCGGTCGGCACCAGGGTCACGGTGCCGGGCTCGGCGGCCATGACCACGTCGATGATCACGTCGACCGCGTGCCGGGGGTCCAGCTCCAGGGTCGCCTCCGGGAGCACCGGTCCGTCCAGCCCGGACTCCCCGTGGATCTCCGGTGCCACCATCTGCGGGCGGACCAGCGGCCCGACCGCGCCGGCCGCGACCGGCACCTCGATGCCGGCCACGGCGCAGACGGCGAGCGCGTTGCGGGTCACCTTGGGCAGGGTCTGGTTGCCGGCGCAGGTGGTGACGGCGAGCAGCTCCACCCGCGGGTCGCCGGCCGCGAGGATCATCGCCAGCGCGTCGTCGTGCCCCGGATCGCAGTCCAGGACGATGCGTTCGGTCATGCGGCAGTGCTCCTTCACGCAGGGGGGGTCACCGCCGCGGCACGCGGCGGGAGTGGGCTGTCGGGGTACGGCGGTCAGGCGACCTGTGGCGTCGGGGTGGCCGACGCCTTCGCCCCCCGGATGCGGCGGAACTGGATGCCCGCGACCACCAGGGCGAGGATCGTGATGACGTAGGGGGTCATCAGCGCCAGGTTGGAGTTGAACCCGGCGATGCCGAGCTGGTCGGCCACCGCGTCGGCCGCACCGAAGATGAAGGCGGCCACCATCGTCCGGACCGGGCGGGCCAGCCCGAAGGTGAGCGCGGCGACGGCGATGAACCCGCGGCCCGAGGTCATGTCGGCGGTGAAGCTGCCCAGGGTCGCCATGGCGAGCTGGGCGCCGGCCGCGCCGCACAGCACCCCGGAGATGAGGATGCTCTGCGCCTTGACCCGGGTGACCCGGATGCCCGCCGCGGCGGCCGCGTCGGCGTCCTCACCGACGGCGCGCAGGTGCACGCCGAAGCGCGTCCGGTACAGCACGAGGGAGGCGAGCGGCACGCTGAGCAGCGCCAGCCAGACCAGCGCGGTCTGGTTGTTCAGCGCCGTCCCGAGCACCGGCACGTCGGCCAGCGGGCCGAGGGAGATCCGCGGCAGGGTGATGCTCGCCGACGGCGGGGTCACGCCGGGGTTGCCGTAGAGCACCTGCAGGAGGAAGACGCTCAGCCCCGCGGCCAGCAGGTTCACGCCGATGCCCACGACGATGAAGTCCGCCTTGAGCCACAGCGTGCCCGCCGCGTACACCAGCGACAGGGCCAGCCCGGCGAGCACGGCGGCCACCACGCCCACCAGGGCGCTGTCGAACGCCGAGCCCACGGAGATGGCGGTGAAGGCGCCGATGAGCATCATGCCCTCGAGCCCGATGTTGAGGATGTTCCCCTGCTGGGTGAACGCCCCGCCGATGGCCGCCAGCAGCAGCGGCGCCACCTTCATCAGGATGACGAACAGCGTGCCGGCCGTGAGGATCTGCTCCAGGGCGCTCATCGCACGTCCTCGCGGGAGTCGGTGGTGTCGGTGCGGACCGCCGTCGCGCCGTGCGCGGCGGCGCCCGAGGGGGGTGGCGGTGTCGCGTCCGGACCGGACCGGGCGGCCGGCGCCACGGGGGTGCTCTCCTCGGCCTCGCTGGCCAGGACGACGGGCGCGGTCGCCGCGGCGGTGGCCCCCTGACGGCGGAGCGGCAGCAGCGCGAGCACCCGCTGCCGGGTGCGCCGGTCGACCACGAACACCGCGGTGATGAGCAGGATGATGATGCCCTGCAGCACGTTGACCAGCGGGAAGGGCACCGACGTGTTGATCTGCATGGCGTTCGAGCCGGCCATCATGTCGGCGTAGAAGGCGGCGGCGAGGACCGCGGCCCACGGGTTGAGCCGGGCGAGCAGGGCCACCGTGATGCCCAGGAACCCGTACCCCGGCGAGAAGGTGAGCAGGAACCGGCCGCCGTTGGGACCGAGCACGAAGATCGCGCCGGCGAGGCCGGACACCGCCCCGGAGAGCGCCATGACCTGGACGCTCATCTTCCGCGGGCTGACCCCGGTGTACTCCGCGAAGCGGTTCATCTCACCGAGCTGGCGGACCCGCAGGCCCCACACCGAGCGGGTGAGGACGAGCCCGAGGGCGACCACCGCGACGAGCGCGATGACGAGGTCCATCCCGATGCCGAACTGCGGGTCGAACATGGTGAACCGCGCCTGCGGGGCCACCTTCGGCGAGCCGGCCAGCCCCGCGGTGGGGTCCTGGAACGGCCCGGTCACCAGGTAGCCGGTGAGCAGGATGCCGATCGTGCTCATCATCAGCGTGGTGACGATGATGTCCACCCGCCACAGCGCGAGCAGGGCACCGGGGATGAAGCCCCACACCAGGCCGCCCACCATGCCCCCGAGCAGGGTCAGCACGATCAGCACCGGCCCCGGCAGCGAGGTGAAGGTGAAGGCCACCCAGGCGCCGGCGAAGGCGCCGACGAACAGCTGGCCCTCCCCACCGATGTTGAAGAAGCCGGCCCGGAAGCTGATGATCACCGCCGCCGAGAGCACGGCGAGCGGGATGAACTGGGCGATCAGCGCCCCGATGCCCTGCGGGCGGCGGAAACTGGAGAAGAACAGCTGGTCGTAGGCGGCCAGCGGGTTCTCCCCGAGGGCGAGGATCACGCCCGCGCCGATGAGCAGCGCGATGGCCACGGCCACCAGGGGCTGCACCGACCCGCGCAGCGCCGTGAGGGCACCCCGCCGGAACTTGGCCTGCCAGCCCTCCTGCGGCGCCGCCACGTCGTCGTCGGCACGCACGGGGGCGGCCGGCGGCGCGACCGGGGCATCGTCCGCGGTGGACGGCCGCACCTCGGCCGCGGCGGCCTGCACCCGCTCCTCGACCTCGTCCGCGGCGACGTCCCCGTGCGTGGAGACCAGGGCGGCGACCTGCTCGTGGCTCGCCTCGGCCTCGCGGACCTCCTCGGCGCTGGGCCGGACGCCCGCCATCGCCAGGCCGACCGCGGCTTCGCTCATCGTCTCCTGGGTGAACTCGGCGATGATCTCGCCGCGGTACATCACGAGCAGGCGGTCGGACAGCGACATGACCTCGTTGAGGTCCGCGGACAGCAGGAGCACGCCGCTGCCCTGGTCCCGGCGGGACACGATCGCGTTGTGGACGAACTCCATCGCGCCGACGTCCACGCCGCGCGTGGGCTGGCTGACCATCAGCAGCGTCGGGTCGCTGGCGAACTCGCGGGCGATGATCACCTTCTGCACGTTGCCGCCGGACAGGGTGCCGATCGGCGTCGACGGACCCGCCCCGCGGACGTCGAACTCCTCGATCAGGCGCCCGGCGAAGGCGTCCGCGGCGCGGCCGCTGACCCAGCCGCGGCGGGCCACCGGCGGGGTGAGGTGGGTGGGGATGACGTTCTCGGTGACCGAGAGCGCCGGCCCGGAGCCCACGAAGTCGCGGTCCTCGGGGATGTAGGCCAGCCCCGCGGCGCGGCGGCTCGCGACGCTCGTGGAGGTGATGTCGGTCCCGGCCAGGGTGACCCGGCCGCCGTCGACGGACTGCATGCCGGCGATCGCGGCGGCGAGCTCGGACTGGCCGTTGCCCTCGACGCCGGCGATGCCGACGATCTCGCCCGAGCGGACGGTCAGCGACAGGTCGTCGAGCACGGTGACCCCGCGCTCGTCCACCACGGTGAGGCCGTCGACCTCCAGCACCGGGGCGCCCGGGCGGGCGGGCGTGTGCGCGATGCGGAGCAGGACCTCGCGGCCCACCATCATCTGCGCGATGTCGGTCTGGGAGAGCCCGGCGGCCGGCAGGGTGTCGATCACCCGCCCGTCGCGGATCACGGTCACCTCGTCCGCGATCGCGAGCACCTCGCCGAGCTTGTGCGAGATGAACAGGACCGCGCAGCCCTTCTCCGCCAGCGACCGGACGACGACGAACAGGTCGTCGGTCTCGCCCGGGGTCAGCACGGCGGTGGGCTCGTCCAGGATGAGCAGCCGGGTGTCGTGGCTGAGGGCCTTGAGCACCTCGACCCGCTGCCGGAGGCCGACCGACAGCGACGCGACCTTCGCCCGCGGATCGATCTCGAGGCCGAACTGCTCGCTGAGCGCGGCCACCTCCCGCTCCATGCGGCTGGTGTCCACGGTGCCCCGCGCGGTGCGGAGCTCGCGGCCGAGGAAGACGTTCTCGGCCACGCTGAGCGACGGGATCAGCTTGAAGTGCTGGTGCACCATGCCGATCCCGAGCTCCGCGGCCTTCTTCGGGCTGGAGATGGACACCTCGGCGCCGTCGAACACGATCTGCCCGGAGTCGGGCTGCGCCGTGCCGGCGATCATGGTCATCAGCGTCGTCTTGCCGGCGCCGTTCTCGCCCACGAGGGCGTGGATGCGCCCGGGCTGCACCGACAGCGAGATGTCGTCGTTGGCCACCTTCGGCCCGAAGGCCTTGGTGATGTTCCGGAGCTCGAGGAGCGGGATGGCCATGGGGCGTCTTCCTTCGGGGGCGAGCACGTCGGTGTGCGTCGAGCGGAGGGGTGCCGGCCGGCCACGGCGGGCCGGCCGGCACCCGTTCGGCGTCAGAGCGCGGTCGGGACCTGGATCTCGCCGTCGATCACGCGCTGGGCGTACTCGGTGATCTGGTCCTGGATCTCCTGCGGCACGGTGTCGCCGTTGTCCTCGAAGGTGAGGCTCACCCCGTCGTTGGCCAGCCCGTACTCGGTGACCTCACCGAAGGCCAGCTCACCGGCGGCGTACTGCTCGACCGCCGACTGCAGCGAGACACCGATGTTCTTCAGCATCGAGGCCAGGACGTGACCCGGGTGCAGGCCGTTCTGGTTGGAGTCGACGCCGATTGCGTACTTGTTCGACTCCTCGGCCGCCTTCAGGACACCGATGCCGGCACCGCCGGCGACCTGGAACACCACGTCGGCACCCTGCTCGTACATGGCGGTCGCCTGGTCGAAGCCCTTGTTCGAGTCGGTGAAGTCACCGACGTAGGAGACGAGGACCTCGATCGAGGGGTCGACCGTCTCGACGCCCTTGCGGTAGCCCTCGGCGAAGTCGTTGATGATCGGGATGTCCATGCCGCCGACCAGACCCACCTTCTTGCTCCCGCTGGAGAGCGGGAACGCCTCGGTGTTCGTGGTCGCCTGCGCCGCCAGGACGCCGGCGAGGTACGAGCCCTCGTTCTGCTTGTAGACGATCGAGGCGACGTTCGGGGCCTCGACGACGCTGTCGTAGAGGACGTAGTCCTGGTCGGGGTACTGCGGCGCGGTCTCGGTCAGGATGTCGACCATCTGGGACGTCCCGGTGATCACCAGGTCCCAGTCACCGCCGGAGACCGACTCCAGGTTCGACTTCCACTGGGCCGGGTTGTTGGCGTCCGCCTGGATGTTCTGGATCTTGCTGCCGGCCTTCTCGATCTCGGCCATGCCGCGGGCGGCGTCGTCGAAGAACCCCTGGTCGCCCAGCGGCCCGTTGATGACGTTGGCGACCGCGGGCGCGTCCGAGCCGCCGCCCGACGCGCTCCCCCCGCTGCCCGCGTCGTCCCCGCCGCCGCACGCCGTGAGGCTGAGGGCGACGACGACCGCGGCCGCGAGACCGCCCATCATGCGCTGCTTCTTCATGCTGTGCTCCTTTGCACGTGTCTGGAAGTGCTGGTCCGTTCCGGTCCGGGTCGTCATCGCTGCTCGGCGGGGGCCTCCTCGCTGAGGAGGGAGCCCTCGGGCTCGGTGGGGCCACCGTCGCCGGCGCTGCGCACCGCGGCGAGGACGGCGGCCCGGTCGGGCATGGCGGTCGTCGCGCCGAGCGCGCCCACCGACCGGGAGGCGGCGTGCACGGCCCAGCGCGCCGCGGTCAGCGGCGGCTCGTCCCGGCTGAGCGCGTCGGCGAGGGCACCGATGAACGTGTCACCGGCACCGGTGGTGTCGACCACGGGGACGACCGGGGCCGGGACGGAGGCGACCTCGCCGCCGTCCCACACCAGGCAGCCGCGGGCGCCGAGGGTGACCACGACGAGGCACTGCCAGCCCGAGGACGCGAGCCGGGAGCCGAGCTCCGCCGGGTCCTCCGGCAGCGGGTGACCCGCCACGACCTCGTACTCGGTCTCGTTGAGGACCAGGACGTCCACGAGGTCCAGCAGCTCGGCGGGGAGCTGCCGGGCGGGCGCCGGGTTGAGCAGGAACCTGCCCCCGGAGAGCCGGGCGGCGGCGGTGACCGTCTCGACCGGGACCTCCAGCTGGGCCACGACCACGCGGGCGCCGCGGACCACGTCGCCGGCCGCCTCGACGTGGGCCGGGGTCAGCCGCATGTTGGCGCCGCCGACCACGATGATCGTGTTCTCGGCGGCCTCGTCGACCACGACCAGCGCCCGGCCGGTCGGCGTCCCGGGCTCGACCTGCAGGTGGGTGACGTCGACGGAGCCGCGCTCCAGCGCCGCCCGCACCTCGCCGGCCTCGGCGTCGTCACCGATCAGCCCCACGAAGGCGACGCGACGCCCGAGGCGGGCCGCCGCCACGGCCTGGTTGCTGCCCTTGCCCCCCGGGAACTGGGCGAAGTCGTCCGCGGACACGGTCTCGCCGGGCAGCGGGAGCCGCGCCACGGAGGCGACCAGGTCGATGTTGACGCTGCCGACCACGGCAACGTCCACCTGCGTTGGCGTCATTGCCACACCCTCAGGGGTCGGGACGGGGAATCGATTTCTCAGTCGAGAGGGCATGTAAGCCGCTGCTGCCGCCGGTGTCAACCATCACACCACCTCGGGATGATTGCGGTCCGGTAACGGCTCACCTGCGCCCCCGCCCGGCCGGATGACCTGCACGAGCGAGCCGTCAGGCCAGTGACGATGCCGGTGACGGCGGCTACAGTGCGCCCGTTCATGAATCGATTTCTGACGGGGAGGAGGAGCTGATGGGCCGGAGCATCACCGTGCGGGACGTGGCCGCCGCGGCCCAGGTCTCCCCGGCCACCGCGTCCCGCGCGCTCGCCGGCCACCCGTCGGTGAACCCGGAGATGGCGCGCCGGGTGCTCAAGGCGAGCCGGGAGCTGGGCTACAGCGCCAACGTGTTCGCCCGGGCGCTGCGGACCCAGCGGACCGACACCATCGGGATGGTCGTCCCCTCGATCAGCAACCCCTACTTCGTCGCGGCCGTGGAGGCGGTCGAGCAGGTGCTGGCCGAGACCGACCGGTCGCTGATCCTGTGCGACTCCCGGGACACCGTCGCCACCGAGGCCGCCCGCATCGACCTGCTCGTCGGCCGCCGGGTGGACGGGCTGATCGTCGTCCCCGTCTCGGCGCACGACTCCGTGCCGGCCCTCCGGACGGCGGCCGCGGAGGTGGCGGTGACCCAGTTCGACCGCATCGCCGAGGCGGCGGGGACCGACTTCGTCGGCGGGGACAACGACGACGGCGTCCGGCAGTGCGTCGAGCACCTGCGGGAGCGCGGCTGCCGGACGTTCGCCTACATCGGCGCCCGGCCCACCACGAGCACCGCCGACGAGCGCCTCCGCGCCTTCCGCCGGTTCGCCGGCGACGGCGTCGCCCCCGACCGCGGGTTCCTCCTCGGGGAGTTCAACGCCGAGTGGGGGCGGGAGGCGGCCCGGACCCTGCTGGACGACGGGCCGCTCCCGGACGCGATCGTGTGCGGCGCCGACGTCATCGCGGTGTCCCTGCTGACCACCCTGCGCGCGGCCGGCGTCGAGGTCCCGCGGGACGTGAAGCTGGTCAGCTACGACGACTCGAGCATGGGGCAGCTGACGGTGCCGCGGCTGACGTCGGTCCACCAGCCCGTGGACTCGATGGCCCGGGAGGCGGTGCGGCTGCTCGACGGGCGCCGGGAGGACGGCAGCCTGCCGGCGCGGAAGAGCATCTTCGCGCCGGACATCGTGGTCCGGGAGTCCACCGGCACCTGAGGTGCCGGCTGGGCTAGGTTCCCCGTCCGTGGCGGCGACCCCGGCGGTGCGGGCCCTCGAACGGGCCGCGGCGCCCTTCACCCTGCACGAGTACGACCCGGCCGACGGTGCCGGGGGGCACGGCTACGGCGAGGTCGCCGTCGCCGCGCTGGGCGCCGACCCGGCCCGGGTGCTCAAGACGCTGGTCACCCGGGTGGACGGGACGCTCACCGTCGCCGTCGTCCCGGTGAGCGCCCAGCTGGACCTCAAGGCGCTCGCCGCGGCCGCCGGCGGGCGCCGGGCCGCGATGGCCGAGCCGGCCGACGCGGAGCGCGCCACCGGCTACGTGCGCGGCGGGATCAGCCCGCTGGGCCAGCGCAAGGCGCTGCCGACCGTCGTCGACGAGTCCGCGCTGGGCTTCCCGACGGTGCTGGTCAGCGCCGGGCGCCGGGGGCTGCAGGTGGAGCTCGACCCGGCCGACCTCGTCCGGCTCACCCGGGCGCGAACGGCGCCGATTGCCCGCTGAAGGAGGTCGCGCCCAGCATCTGCCCCGTGGCCCCGTCTCACCGCCGGCCCTGATGGCGGCTTCAGGGACACCTCAGAGGTGGGCCAGGTGCATGGCTACGTCGTGCGTCACTGACGCGTCCGTGTCGGACCGGGAGG